>JANOAP010000682.1:0-6137 GCA_031411175.1 Rhodoferax sp.
CGTGCGCCCGTCGTTGAACACCACAATCCCCCAGCCCAGCGGCTGCAGCAGCAAAAACAGGATGTGGTGCACCAGAATCGCTACGGTGGCCAGCAACAGAGGCCGCCAATCGCAGTACACCACCAGTGCCGCCAGCATCACGAAAAAGCTGAAGTGGGCCTCCAGATCGCCGCCCGACTGCTGGATCACCAGGCCGGTCAGGGCCATGAAGCCCAGGGCCATGGCCATGCGCGACACCAGCTCGGTGGGGTAGTAGTGGCTGATCCACCAGGGCACCAGCACCGCGGGCACACCCACCCACAGCAGCAGGCCCCAGGTGTCGGTGGCCGCTGCCATGCCCATGCAGGCCAGAAAATGCAGCCCGGCCACGCCCAGCATCAACCGGTGCGCGTAGCGGTAGTAGCCCAGTTCGCGCTCGGACACCGCAGCCATGCTAGGGGCTCACCGGGGTGGCAGCAAGCGAAACGGGGGGGCTTCTGCACACCGACAAAGTGGCGGGGCTGACCGGGTTCAGCCACCACATCCCTGCCAGCGTGTAGCCACACCACACCACCAGGATCACCCACAGTGCGGCGCGCGAAGGGCGCACAGCGGGGTGCCACGCTGGTTTTTGCAGATGCGACATAGGCGATTCACCACGAACGCGTGGTTCCATGCAATATGCGTGAGATCTTACTATTTTGTAAACAGTTGTTGGCTAAAAAATCACCAGCCCCCAGCAGGCCGCGCAAGGCCTCTGCTGTAGTCGCTACTTCAGCGACGCGGCTGGCGCAGGGCGGCCAAACAGGTAGCCTTGAAAAGCACGGCAACCCATTTGAACCAGCATGTCGCGTTGCTCGGCGGTCTCAACGCCTTCAGCAATGACGTTCAACCCCAGGCTTTGCCCCAGCACCACAATGGTTCTGGCAATCACGGCATCGCTGGGGTCCGTGAGGATATCGCGCACGAAAGACTGGTCAATCTTCAACTGGTCCAGTGGCAATCGCTTGATGTAAGACAGGGAGGAGTAGCCGGTGCCAAAGTCATCGAGTGAAAAGCCCACGCCAAAGGCTCTGATAGCGTTCATCTTGGTAATGACGTCTTCAATGTCTTTCACCAGGGTGCTTTCAGTAAGCTCCAGTTTCAGTCGGGCCGGGTTGGCCCCGGTTCGTTGCAGGGCGCGGGTCACATTGGCCACAAAGTCAGCCTGGGCAAATTGGGTTGCGCTCACGTTCACGGAAATGGTCCAGGGGGCAGTTGCGGGCTGTTGCGCCCACAGCGCCAATTGGGCACAAGCAGTCTCGAGGACCCACTGACCCAGCTTCAGAATAAGGCCTGTTTCTTCGGCGAGCGGGATGAAATGCCCCGGCAACAGCATGCCTTTGCCAGGATGGTGCCAGCGCACCAGCGCTTCAGCACCCGTCGTCACGCCCTCGCCACTGACCTGAATCTGGTAATGCAACTCAAACTCGTCAACCACCAACGCACGGCGCATCTCTTTTTCAAGCGCATCGTGGGCTTCCACGCCAGCCTGCATGGCCGGATCAAAGAAACGAACAGCATTTCGCCCAGCTGCCTTGGCCTGGTACATCGCGACATCCGCCTTTTTGAGCAGGTCGTCCATGACGTGGTCATCCCCTGAAAACATGACGATGCCAATGCTGGGGGTGCTGTCGCAGGGGTGGCCGCGCAGATTGAAGGCCGGGCTGAAGGTCTCGCGTACCTTGTTGGCGATGACTTCAGCCTGGGTTGCAGCCTCCGCGGCAAGAGCGCTCAGGTTTTCCAGCAGCACCACAAACTCGTCGCCACCCAGGCGCGCGACGCTGTCACCTTCGCGCACACAGGCCTGAAGCCTGGCTGCCACCTGCTGCAGCAGCAGGTCACCCACATCATGCCCCAGTGAGTCATTGAGGATCTTGAAATGGTCCAGGTCCAGAAACATCAGGGCGCCAAACTGGCCAGAACGGGCCGAGCTGACCATGGCCTGTTTGAGCCGGTCCATCAGCAAGCGCCGGTTGGGCAGACCGGTCAGGGGGTCGAAAAACGCCAGGCGGCGGATCTCCTCGATATCCCGGCGATTCTGTGTAACGTCGCGCACGATGCCAATGAGAGTGAAAACGCCAGCGCGCTCAATGCGTGACACCGCGATGCTCATGGGAAAGACGCTGCCATCCTTGCGTCTGCCATCAACCTCGCGCTGAGCCCGGAGCACGCCCGTACCGCCAGTCTGCGCGCTGGTCTGCAGATGATTGTCGTGTTCGCTGCCGACGGCTTCGGGCATCAGCATCGATACATTGCGGCCCAGCACTTCGTCGCGGTCGTAGCCGAAGATCTGGGTGGCTGCCTTGTTGAAGAATTCAACCAGCCCCAGCGCATTGATGGTGATCACGCCATCCACCATGTTGTCTAGCACGGTCTGCGTGTGCAGCGCGGCCTCGCCCAATGCGATTTCGGCCTGCTTGCGCCCGGTGATGTCACGTGACAGAACGACGAAGCGGGAGTCGTCGCTCCCGGACCTTGCTTTGCGTGCCACGGACAGTTCAAACCACAAGTTGCCTTGTAGCAGCGGCAGCATGATCTGACGGCCACCGGAACGGCCGGTTTTTTCTGCATCCTGCAACGCGTTCATGACTTCACGGGCGGCTTCGGGCGGCATCATGTCTGACACCCGTTTGCCAAGCAGTTGATCGACCGGCGCGACCAGCAAGTCAGTGTGGGGCGAGTGAACGTCGTGGTAGGTGCCGCCAGCATCCACCTCAAACAGCAGGTCCGGAACGGCGTCCAGCGTAGCGCGCAGGCGATCCTGGCTCTTGCGCAAATCCTGCTCCAGTTGTTTGCGCTCGCTGATGTTCTCCATGTGCGCGACGGTGTGCATCGGTGCACCATTCGCATCCCGCACCAGTGACACAGTGAGGTTGATCCACACCGCGTGCCCCTGCTTGTGGAGATAGCGTTTTTCCATATGGAAGTAGCTGACGGTGCCCTTGAGCAGGTCTTCCATGTGGGCGTTGTCCTGATCCAGATCATCAGGGTGTGTGAGGCGATGAAACGTCATTTCCAGCATCTCATGCTCGTGGTAGCCCACAATGTCGCACAGGCGCTGGTTCACCTGAAGCCATTGGCCATCAAGCTTGCACACGGCCATGCCAATACCCGCCGAATCAAATGAGCTGCGAAAACGCGCTTCGCTCTCGCGCAACGCGGCTTCCGCCAGTTTGTGCTGGGAAATGTCTTGGAGCGTGCCCCTGATTTTGACAACTTTGCCCGCCTCAAGCTCGGCGAAGCCCTGCACATGTGCCCAAAAAGAGCGGCCCTTTGCAGTGACCATGGGCACATCCATGCTCCACGGTGTACCGTGGTCATACACGGCCCGTCTGGCGGCTTCAAATTGAGGGCGCACGGTCGGCGCATAGAAGCTCAGCCGGTCGTCGTTGGCGTCGGGCTCGGCTCCAGAGTCCAGCTCAAGCAAGCTGTAAATTTGTGGGGACCAGAACCGGGTGCCGGTTCGCACATCGGTTTCCCAGCCACCAATTTTGGCCAGATCGCCTGTGCGTTGCAGCAACTCTGACGTTTTTTCCAGGGTTTCCCGCACCCGGTAAGCCTCGGTGACATCACTGAAGACCAGCACCATGCCCACAATGGTGCCCGCACCATCACGGATGGGGGCTGCACTGTCTGAAATCTGGTATTCATGGCCGTCACGGGCCAGCAACGCCGTGTGATTGGCCAACCCCACGACCTGGCCATGTTCCATGACGCGTTGCACCGGGTCGATGGCTGGTTCACGGGTTTGAGCGTGGATGATCCGGAACACCTCGGTCAGGGGGCGGCCCGCAGCATCTTCCAGCGGCCAGCCCGTCAGGCGTTCGGCTGTGGGGTTCATGCGGGTAATCTGGCCGATTGCATCGGTGGCGATGACCGCGTCGCCAATCGATTGCAGGGTGATGGCCAGATCTTCCTCACTTTGCCGCAAGCGGGCCTCGGTGCCTAGCCGCCGCAGCCAGGCCCGGTTCAGCACAACGCACAACAAGATGATGACGGCCGCCGCGACGGTCCAGATTGATGCCGCAAGAATGGCCAGATTCCGCCACGGCCTCAATATGACCTCATGAGACTGCCCCACCGCGACGATCAGGCTGGGCTGTGCAGACAAAGTGCGGTACGCCAGCACGCGAGATATTCCGTCAATGGAACTGACGCTTTCAAAGCTGCTTGTGGCCGCTTTGGGCAATAACTGCTTGAAAAAGGGGCGATCCTGGAAGTTTTTTCCAATGGTTTTTTCATCGAAAGGGCTGCGCATCATCAGCACGCCATCCCGGCGGAACATCGTCACTGAGCCGCCCTTTCCCAAGTCAAGTGATTGCCAGAGCTTGTCGAAGTAGTGGGGGTCTATTGCAGCAGCGATCGTGCCTGCGAACGCGCCGTTGGCCGACCGCAATGGCCGGGCCATGGGGACCAGCCACTTGCTGTCAATGCGGCTCTTGACCGGGCCGCTCACATAAAAGTCGGTTTGAGGCTGGCTTTGAAGAAATTTGAAATAGGCCGTGTCTGACAGGTTGGCACCAATGTTGCCGACCTCCGTGTCGTAGCGCAGGCGCCCGTTGATGTCCGTGACCCACAAAATCCGCACGAAGGGCATGGCCTTCAACTTCTGGCGCAGAAACTGGCGTGCCGTGTCTTCGTTCAGCGTTCCTGCCGCTTGCATTTGTGCAAGCTCGATCTCTGCCAGCTCAAATGCCTGGTCAACCGTCTGAAAGGTGCGGGTGGTTTGTTCCTCGATGACCTGGGCGAACGCCTCAGTCAGGCGCTCACCCGTTTCAAGGGCCTGAGTACGCACGTAAGCCAGAGCCAGGGCGACCAGGCACCCCGACAAGACGACGACGCCGGCCGCCCACTGAACCAGCCGCCGTTGAAACAATCGTTGCTCTGCAGGTTCACGAACCCTGGCGGACCGCGATGAACCGTCTGGTGAAGGCCCTGACGTTGCCATGAATCAAATCAACCTTTCTCCCTGTTTCCCAAGTCTTTTCTTATATGCACAATCAGCTGGGTTCCGCCCATCCTCTCAAAATCCAGAAGCCTTTGAATCAGGCGGGCGTCCAGGGCATGCGCGGCTGACAGCATCAACAGTCCATTGGGGGCAATCAGGTCACGGGACAATACCATACCTATCACCAGATCGTGCGCGGCAACGGCGATTTCACCCGCAGCCAGCTTGCCTGATCCGTCTGCTGCAGCGCCTTCCAGAACCACCAGGAAAGCGTTGACTACCTGGGGGTCATAGCGCTTGCCACTGCCATGCCTGATCAAGGTTTTGATGTCGTCGGCGCTCAGGCTGCGCTGCGCAAAAGTGCCAATCTGGAAGTTGTCGTAATCGCTGGCCAAAGCCAGAATGCGGGCTCCAACAGGAATAGCCTCGCCAACCCACTGGTGCGGGTGACCGGTTCCGTCAAACCGCTCAAGCTGCGCAGCGATCATGGCGGTAGTTCCCCGCAGCTCCTGAAGTGGCATCAGCAGTTGCTCAGCCAGCCCTGGGTGCTTGCGGTATTGGTCAAGCTGTTTGGGGTTCATCGTCGCCAGAGGGGTTGACAGCAACTCGTCAGAAAACCCGACCTTGCCGATTTCGTGCACCAGGCCGGCGACAAACACATCCTGGACCAGCTTGGCGTCCAGCGCCATGGCCAGTGCAATTTTTCTTGCCAGATCGGCGACCCGGCGAGAATGCCCGGCCAGGGCACCGCCGCGCATTTCGATCAACGCGGAAAACACCTTGATGGCCGTGACAAACGTGGTTTTTAGCTCGGCTGTGCGGGCCTCGACCTTGGTTTCCAGGCTGGCATTGAGTGTTTTGAGTTCATTGTTTTGCGCCTGGTTCAGTAATTCAAGCCTGTTTTTCTCCAGCTCCAGTGCCTTGCGTTCCAGGGCGTGTTGAACCAGCAAAAGGATGTCGTTGTCATCCCACGGCTTGGTGATGTAGCGATAAATCTCTCCCCGGTTGATGGCTTCAATGATGGATGCCACGTCTGCATAACCAGTGAGCAACAGCCGCACCGTTTCGGGCCAGCGCATGCGCACGTGCTCCAGAAATTTTGCACCGTCCATCTCCGGCATCCGCATGTCGGAGATGACGAGATCAACCGGTGCCTGCGCCAGAATTT
>JANOAP010000683.1:0-1798 GCA_031411175.1 Rhodoferax sp.
AAGGCCAAGGTGAAACGCATCGTGCACAAACTCAACATCAACACCCTGGCCGAAGAAGACGCGATGCAACTGGAACCCAACGCCATTGGTCACGTCGAGCTAAGCCTGCAGGAGGCCGTGGCCACCCTGCCCTACAGCCAGTCACGCGTGCTGGGTGCCATGGTTTTGGTGGACACCGCGTCGCACAAAACCGCTGGAGCTGTCCTCCTGAGCTGAGGCCGGGCTGGCGCGCCTCGGATAAAATCAGGGGTTACCCTCTATCTCTGCCCAGAATTACTAATGACTCACACCGTCACCGAATCCTGCATCAAATGCAAATACACCGATTGCGTGGACGTTTGCCCTGTGGACTGTTTTCGCGAAGGCCCCAATTTTTTAACCATCGACCCGGATGAATGCATTGACTGCGCGGTGTGCATCCCCGAGTGCCCGGTCAACGCAATTTATGCTGAAGAAGACGTGCCGGCCGACCAGCAGCACATGACGGCCTTGAACGCCGAGCTGGCGAAGCTGTCTGGCTGGAAAAGCATCACCAAGCGCAAGGCGCCTCTGCCGGATGCCGACGACTGGAAAGACCGCACCGGCAAGCTGGCCGAGCTGATCCGCTGACCACCATGCAGGCCACACCTGGCCTCACCCAGAGTCTGGCCTCGGGGCTGATCGAGACCGATGCCCTGGTCATCGGGGCCGGGCCGGTGGGCCTGTTTCAGGTGTTTGAGCTGGGACTGCAAGGTATCCAGGCCCACGTGGTCGATGCCCTGCCCTATGCCGGTGGCCAATGCGTTGAGCTATACGCCGACAAACCCATTTACGATATACCCGGCGTACCCATATGCAGCGGGCAGGAGCTGGCCGACCGGCTGCTGCAACAAATTGCGCCAATGGGAGCCACGTTTCACCTGAACCAGGTGGTCAGCACTCTCACCATGCAGGCGGACGGCCGCTTTCTGGTGGAGACCACCAGTGGCACCCGGGCCAGTGCCCAGCCGGCGGCCCGCTTCCTGTGTAAAACCATCTTCATTGCCGCCGGTGTGGGCGCTTTCCTGCCGCGCACGGTCAAGGTGGATGGCCTGGATGCCTTTACCGGCAGCCAGTTGTTTTATGCCACACCCCCTGCGGCCACTCTGGCCGGCCAAGCCGTGGTGGTGCTGGGCGAAGGCGATGCCGCGCTGGACTGTGTGGTGGCGCTAGCCCAGCCTGGCGCACTTACAGGTACCGCCCAACGACCCCGCAGCATCACCCTGGTGCACCGGCGCGATGGCTTCAAGGCCAGTGCCACCACAGTGGCGGCAATGAAGGCCCTGTGTGCGGCGAGCCAAATCCGGTTCGTGGCCTGTCAGCCCACGGGCTACGTTGCTGTAGAAGGCCGTCTGACCGGTTTGAAAGTGGTAGACAGCGAGGCCATCACCCAGGTGCTGCCGGTGGACATGCTGCTTGCGTTTCTGGGCGTGAGCCCCAAACTGGGCCCATTGGCGCAATGGGGTCTGGCGATGGAGCGCAAACAAATTCAGGTGCGCACCGAAGATTTCTGTACCAGCCAGCCCGGCATTTATGCAGTGGGAGACATCAACACCTACCCCGGTAAAAGAAAACTCATTGTGTGCGGCTTCCACGAGGCCACGCTGGCCGCCTTTGGTGCCGCTGCATGCCTCGCTCCCGGCCAGACAGTTCATTTGCAATACACCACTACATCGCCCCGTTTACATCAATTGCTGGGGGTGACTGCTAGCATTCCAGAGCCCTCAGAGGACCCATCAGCAGTGGGGTAAACACCACGCAGGATCTCCAGGGCCTCGTC
>JANOAP010000684.1:0-14039 GCA_031411175.1 Rhodoferax sp.
CAGCGGGCACTATCGCAAATTACCCTTCAAAATCGAATTGATTTCATCCGGTGCGTTGCCCTGGCAAGCCAGTGGTGACCACCCGATTCCTGATGGCTTGGTTGACACCCCAGAGGCCGTGCCGGTTGCCTTGACTCTGAACGCCACAGTGGGTCGGGCCAGTCTCGCCTTCAAAGGCAGCGCCACCGATGCCTTGCGGCTCAATGGACTCACCGGGCGCTTCAGCGTCAAAGGCCCATCCCTTGCTGCCATGGGTGACCCCGTGGGCGTGACGCTGCCCACCACGGCCGCATTTCGCACCGACGGCAGGCTGGTGCGCCAGGGCACAACTTGGCGCGTAGTCATCGACGACGCCACTGTGGGCGCCAGCCGGTTGAGCGGGGCCTTCACCTACGAGGCGGGCCTTAGCGTGCCCACGCTGTCGGGCCGCCTGAGTGGGAGCCGCTTGCTGCTGGTCGACCTTGGACCGGTGGTCGGGACGACGAATGGCAAAGCCACCGTTAAAACGACCGGTGCCCTCGTCTTGCCAAGCCGCCCCTTCGACCTGGCTGCGTTGCGCGCCATGAATGCCAATGTGCTGATCGACATCGCCGAGGTGGACCTGAACACCCGCTGGCTGGAACCCTTGCGCCCCCTGCACACCCACCTGCAATTGAAAGACGGTGTATTGATGCTGGAAAACTTGGACGCACGCACTGCTCAGGGCGCATTGAAGGGCAATGTGCGTCTGGATGGGCGGGGAACCAAGGCGCTGTGGCGTGCGGCATTGCGCTGGGATAGCGTGAAGATTGAACGCTGGCTACGCCAGGCCCGTGCAGCCAATTTGCCCCCCTTTGTGTCGGGCCAGCTCAATGGCCGGGCCACGCTGGAGGGGCAGGGGCGTTCCACCGCTGAAATTCTGGCCACACTCAAAGGCCAGGTGCACACCGAGCTGCGTGACGGTGCGGTGTCCCACCTGCTCATTGAGGCTGGAGGGCTGGACCTAGCGCAAGGCCTGGGCGTAATGTTGAAAGGCGACGATGCATTGCCCCTGCAATGCGCGGTGGCTGACCTGGCCATCGACGGCGGTGTGCTGCGCCCCCGCGTCATGGTGCTGGACACTACCGACTCTACGGTGTGGCTAGAGGGCTCGGTGTCGTTGGCGACCGAAGCGCTGGACCTGCGTGCCGTCGTGGCGCCCAAAGACTTCAGTCCGCTTGCCCTGCGCACGCCCTTGGAGGTACGCGGCAGCCTGGGTCAGCCCGTGGTATCACTGGAAAAAGGGCCGCTGGGTGTGAAGCTGGCGACCTCCGTGCTGCTGGCATTCTTGAATCCGCTGGCAGCGCTGATCCCACTGATGGACCCGGGCGACGCAATGGCAGCCCAGCGCAGTGCCACGGGTTGTCAAAACCTGATGCAGCGTAGCCTGAACCAATCGGGTGTGAAGCGGACCAAACGCCAGACTCCGTGAGACTCAAGCCGCTTTGTAGGCGTTCTCCGACTCGCAGCGGCGTACTGGGCCGATACCCAAAGTGCGGCAGACTGAATATTCTGAAGCTTCTTTTCAACCTTGAAGGAGAAATACATGAGCCTGGGAACCATACTGTTAATCGTTTTGATCTTGATGCTGATCGGGGCTATGCCGAGCTGGCCGCACAGCAAAAGTTGGGGCTACGGACCCAGTGGCGGTTTGGGGCTGGTGGTGATCATCCTCATCGTGCTGGTCTTGATGGGGCGGATATAGCCCCAGGTATCAAGCCAGCGTTACGACCTGGCTGATTCACCATGACACGGCGAACTGTTCCATTCTGGCTGGCTTTGGTGCCATGGGGTTTGGCTGCTTGCAGCAGCTTGCCTACCATCGTGCCGGATCTGGACCTTCGCATGGCACCGGCGCGCACCCCGCTTCAAATTCAAAGCGCGCGCGGTCCGCTGACCGCTGCGCAAAGCCGGGCGATTCTCGACCGCCTGCGCAGCAGCACCCCGAACACCACTATTTTTGACCGGCACCTGGCACTTGAAGAAGCCGTGGCGGGCAGCCCGCTCACCACGGGCAACCAGGTACTGTTGCTGCAAGATGGTCCGGCGACCTACCAGGCCATGTTTGCCGCCATTGAGGGTGCCCGCGACCACATCAACATGGAGACCTACATTCTGGATGACGACGAGGTAGGCCAGCGGTTTGTGCAAGCCCTGATCAACAAGCAGCAGCAGGGCGTACAGGTTCATCTTATTCGCGATAGTGTGGGTACCTTTGCAACGCCGGTGGCGTTGTTTCAGCGCATGCTGGACAGTGGTATCAAGGTGCTTGAATTCAACCCCATCAACCCACTGTTAACCCGCAAGGGGTGGGAGTTGAATCAGCGCGACCACCGCAAACTTTTGATCGTCGACGGACATACTGCTTTTCTGGGGGGCATCAACATCAGCAGCGTTTACTCGGGGGGCTCCTTCAACAAAAGTTCCCGTCACCGGGCTGACGGCAGTCTGGCCTGGCGTGATACCGACCTGCAACTGAAAGGCCCGGTTGTGGCCGAGCTGCAAAAGCTGTTCCTGGCCACTTGGGCGAAGCAGAAGGGTGATTCACTGGCAGGCAAGGACTACTATCCAAAGCCCGAGACCAAGGGCAGCCACGTGGTGCGCGCCATTGGTAGCTCGCCGGATGAAGCTTTTAGCCAGATTTATGCCACGCTGTTGTCAGCCATTGGCAGTGCCGAGACCAGCGTGCACATCACCAACGCCTACTTTGCACCCGACCCGCAGCTACTGGCGGCATTGACAGCGGCGGCGGCACGTGGTGTGGACGTGAAATTGATTTTGCCAAGCCAGACCGACTCTTGGCTGGTATTCCATGCCGGGCGCGGATACTACACGCCCCTTCTGCGAGCGGGTGTGAAAATATACGAACGCAGCGGCGTGATTCTGCACTCCAAAACTGCGCTGATAGATGGGGTGTGGGCTACGGTGGGCTCTACCAACCTGGACTGGCGCAGCTTTCTGCACAACGACGAGTTGAACGCCGTGGTTTTGGGTGAGGAGTTTGGCAATCAGGTTCAGGCCATGTTCAACAAAGATCTGGCTGCTTCACACCCGGTGACGATTGAAAAGTGGGAACGCCGCTCGCTGGATTTGCGGGTCAAGGAGCTGTTTGCCCGAGTGTGGGAATACTGGCTTTAATTGCTATCTTCACCGTGATGGTGGCTGGTCTGCGGGCCGCTGCATGACCCGTGCCAGCAATGTGACCAACGACAGGGGTTGTATGCGGCCCATCAATTTGGACACGAGCTGGGGCATCACGCTGGCCAACAAGGCTGGCGTCAGAATCCAGCGCCATGGGCGACTCCAGGCGAGCAGGCCTCCCACCACCAGCGATCCCAGCACCAAACCCAGCGGATGACGCTGTGCCGTGGGTTGCACCACAGCTTTCAGCGCCTGTGCAATCAGGTTGACGCCGGGCTTGGCCATCAGCCCGCCAATCCACGCGGTTGCCGAGCCGCTGGTTGCGGGCCTGGCTGTGCCTTGAGGGCTGGGTTTGCTGCGCAGAGCCTGACGCAAGCGCTCGCGCGACTGCGCCAAACGGTCGCATGCGGCCTCTTGGGCGGTAGGCGTGTTGCTCATGGCGTTGGTGTGAATGTTGGCGGGAATGTGAGTGTTCATGTCGGCGGTCATGCTGCGGGGCTTTCACGCTGCCCGCGCAGTTCACGCAACAGCGCCAAATCGGCATTAATTTGCTGGCGCAGCCTGCCAAACGCAGCCTCAGAAGGGCGTTTGCGCGCAGCTATCAGACAGCCCACGGCCAGCAAGACAAAGGGAAGCGGCACGGCCACCAGTACCCACGCAGCGGGGCTGAGGGGTAAGGGCATTACGCCCCACAGCATCAGGGCCACCCCAAACAGTACGGCTGCCACACCGAGGCTAGCCAGGCCCGCACCGGTCAGCACGGCACGGCGCTTGCACGTGGCAGCGTAACCACCCAGTTCTGCGGTCGCCAGCTCGGCATAGCCCTCTGCGTGGTCGATCAGCAACTGAGGTTCGGTGGCAATCAATTGAAGCAGGGGCGACATGGCGATGAGGTTCAGGCGCGGGGATGGCCGGCGCGGCCAATCAGGCTCACCAGTGCCATCAAAGCAGCGCCAGTAGCAGCCGCAATCAGCATAGCCTTCACGGGCTCATCCTGGATGTAGTTCACGGTGCCGTCCGATGCCTGTCGGGCTTTATCCCGAATTTGCTGGGTCGCACCGCGCACCTTGTCAAGACCCCGCTGCGCAAGGTCACTGGCCTGTTCAGTGGCACGGTTCATCAGTGGCGCGGCCTGGTCGCGCAGGTCGTGCACGGTGTCGGACAGGCTGTCGAATGCCCCGTTGGCCACGCGCTGGGTGGATTGGATGGCCTGGTCAGCGGCTTGTGCAGCCTGATCAGCAAGGCCATTGGATTTTTCAGAGAGGTTGTTATTGAACATGATGTCTACTTTGAGGTTGAGTTAAAAAATGGATAGGGTCAGATTGGTTTGAGAAGCGGCTGTTAGCCTTTCTTGAGGATGCCCATCAAGAAGGTCGCGACAGCCAGAATGGCAAATACGACAAAGAGAATTTTCCCGATACCCATGGCGCTGGCGGCGATGCCACCAAAGCCAAACAGGGCGGCAATTAATGCGATGACGAAGAACACAACGGCGTAATGCAGCATGACAAGACTCCTGGTTAAACGGCGCGGGTGCGCCGGGGGACGTAACAACTCGCAACCCGGTTGATTGCGATGAATGCAGTTTGCCCTTCCCCAGTGCAGCGGGCGATAGGCCACGCTGCCGACGCGTTGTCAGGGGAGCCAGTGCGTGCGTGTAGGACGCACCTTACACATCACAGGTCGGCGGGTTGCGACGGACTGGGTGATGGACCCAGTGGCAGTGTGACCTGGATCAAGGTGCCTTTGCCTGGTGCCGACACCATGACCAGCAAGCCGCCTTCGGCTTCCACGCGAAAGCGCATGCCCATGAGGCCATAGGCCGAATTGCGCTGGACAGTGGTGTCAAACCCCACACCGTCATCGCGCACCGAGGCAGTCACCCGTCCATCCACTGTGGCCAGGTTGACCCAGACCCGCGTTGCACCGGCGTATTTGATGATGTTGGTGAAGGACTCCTGCACCAGACGGTAGACCATGAGCTCGGCGTTGGGCTGCAAGTTCACAGGCTCCAGTGTGCAGTGCACTTCAATACCCGATTGGTCCATGAATTCCCGTGCCAGAATTTCCAGCGTAGGCACCAGCCCCAGATTGCTCAGGGCCGAGGGTCGCAGATCTTCAATAATGCGCCGACCCAGGGCAATGCTGTTGTTCAGCGTGCCCACCAGATGGGCCAGCAGGTCAAGCGCTTCAGGGGCTGCGACCATCAGACGGGATTTGATACGGGCAGCATCCAGCTTGGCAGAGGTGAGCAGGGCTCCCAGGTCATCATGCAGATTACGGGCCAGCCGGTTGCGCTCGTCTTCTCGTGCGGTTTGCAGGTGATGGGTCAGATCCGTCAGTTGCGCGGTGCGCAGCTTGACTTCAGCCTCCAGCCGGTCACGTTCGGTCTGGACCTGCCTTCGCGCTTCAAGTTGCTGCGATACCAGTGCCGAAGTTTGGCGCAAGTACATCAGGAAAGCCAGCAGGCCGGCGGCTGTCAATGCTGCCACCCCTATACGGCTGATCAGCAACGACTGAAAGACCGAATTGAGATTTTTTGCAAGGTTTTCGACCTCAAACTGAAGCAGTTTGTTGCTGAGCGTACGGAAATCCTCCATCTGCTCCCTGCCAATATCAGTCAGGAGGATGGTCATGGCCGCCTCGTTTTTGCCCCTGTCATAAAGGCTGATCGTCGTGGCCAGTTCAGATAGTCTGGTCTCACTCAGGGCGTGTAGCTGACGAAGAACATCTTTCCCGGCGGGTTCTTGACGGTAGTAGTTGTCCAGTGCCTTGAATGACTCCGCAATGTCCTTTCGTGCCTTCTCATAGGGTTGAAGGTATTCTTTGCGCCCGGTAAGCAAATATCCGCGCTGACCGGTTTCTGCATCCACATGACTGCGGCGCAGGGTCTGGATGTCCATCCGGATAGACGTCGTCTGTGTCAATTCTTTGAGCGAGCCTACCGATTGCCAATAAGAACCCTCGCTGACGAACAACATGCCGAGCGCAGCGATACAAGCAAGGAACAAAATGAACCGCTTTCGACTGAAAAAACTAATTGAAGTCATGTTTGGACTCATCCCAAAATTGTGGGATCATTCTGTATGCACCATCGCGAAATAACATGATCCGAATTGCCATTGTTGACGACCATCCCATGGTTCGTGCAGGCCTTCGCCAGTTCTTTGCCGACCAGATTGATTTTCAGGTCGTAGCCGAGGCCCCCAATGGGCGCGAGGCACTGGACATTGTGCGCAAGGGCGAGGTCGATGTGATTCTGCTGGACATCTCGATGCCGGACCACAGCGGCGTGGATGCGCTGGCTGCCATCAAGGCGCGTGCGCCGGATTTGCCGGTACTGATTTTGAGCGGCTTCCCTGAAGAGCATTACGCCACCACACTGCTTCGCCAAGGTGCCAGCGGCTACCTGAACAAAGACTGCGACCCGGAAGAAATCGTCAAGGCGATTCGCACCGTGTGCCGGGGGCGCAAGTACATCACTGCCGGCGTGGCTGAGCAGCTGGCCGACGGTCTGGCGGGTGGAGGGGTGGACAAACCGCTTCATGAGCAGTTGTCCGAGCGCGAGTTGCAGGTGTTTTTGCGGCTGGCGCGTGGCGAGACCATCGGGCACATGGCCATCAGCATGTCGCTGAGCGTGAAAACCGTCAGCACGTACCGTACCCGCGTGATGGAAAAAATGAAACTCGATTCAAACAGCGACCTGACCTACTACGCGCTGAAGAACGGCTTGATCCAATAGCCACGGTCAGGCCGGTGTGTTACCGCCGCCAGCCGCCAGGTCGCTGCAATATTGAATCAGGGCCTCAATGTCCGTGGACTTGTCAAACACCATGTCTGCACCCAGCGCAAGGCATTTGCGGCGCATGTCTATCGTGGCGTAGTTACTCAGCACCACCAGCGCATGGCGCTGCGGCAGCGCCTTGGCGGCGCGCAAAACACCCAGGCCCGACCCGCTTTTTAGAAAAATATCAACAATCACCAGCTCGCACAGGTTATCGGGCTGTGTCAACCAGTGCACGGCAGTTTTTTCATCCTCAGCCGTCCCCACCACGCGGACCGGCACTAGCTCCTCTAGTGTGGCAATAAGACTTTCGCGGATGACCAGACTGTCTTCGACGAGGTAAATCTTGAGAGGCAGGGTAGGCGAAGGATGGGACATAAATTCTTTAAAAGAGTATGCCACTCCCCCGGCTGTGTGGGGATAGGTCACAGGTGCAAATTCGTGTAAGACATCTCCTACAAAGACGGGGCGGCGCGTCAGCCTCGCTTGTGCACCTGCACATCCACCTCCATACCCAGAAAATCACCCGGGAAGCCATGCCATGATCCGCTAACGGGCGACGCCAGCGTGGCATGCCGGGCCACGCCTACGCGTATCAGATCGGTGCCACCAATCAAATTGTTGGTGGGGTCAAATGGAATCCAGCCCGCGCCCGGCAGATAAACCTGCACCCAGGCATGCGTCGCTCCGGCACAAACGCCAGCCTGGTCAGCGCTGTCAAGCCAGGGCGTGTACAGATACCCCGATACAAAGCGTGCCGCATACCCCAGTTGGCGAATGGCCTCGATCATCAGCGTGGCAAAGTCGCGGCAGGTGCCACTTTGCCATGCCAGTGTGTCGTAGGGGGTTTGTACGCCCTGGTCGTAGCGCGCCCGGTACTGCATGCTGTTGCGGATGAATTGCGTCATGTCGACCAGCAGCTCACGCGCACCGGTGAGGCCGTCCTGACCGACAAACTGGTTGGCCCAGGCCCGCAAGCTGCCGTTGGGGTCATCGTAGTACGGGCTCAGATAGTGGACCAGCGCCAACCGCTCTTCAGGGTCGTACAAAAACGGAAAGCTTTGCGCATGCGGGCTCATGGGGAAATCCAGGGCTCGGGTGCCGGTGTGCTCTACCGAAAAGGAGCACACCACTTTTAGCTCCGTCGCCGGGCTTTGAGGTTGCACCAGCGCGACCGAGTTCGAATACACGTCCTGAATTAGACGGATGTCAACCGGTGCCGGTGTGACCTGCATGTCGGTGGCCAGCACCCGCAGGTCATGGCTGTCACGCGGGCGAAACAGCACGCGGTGCTCGCCCAGCACCACGGTCTGGGCGTAGCGGTAATGCGTGGTGTGGGTAATGTCAAAAAAAGCAGACATGACAAATCGGCTGAACCGCTCCTCCAAAAAACTGGCTGGTGTGAAATCGCGCAAGGCTAGGTGAGAATTCGCCGCCTGTATGTTTGACAGCGCACACAGGGACCGACACACGCTACAGAGGAGATGCGAGATCCACGGCTGCTGACGATCGTTTGCGTGTGTAGGACAACTACTACCCACACACGCGATGCCGTCCGCTGTGCAAGGCACGCCATGCTGCAGATACTCAAGTTGTTCGACCAACCAACCTGAAGGACATGACTATGAATTGGGATCGTATCGAAGGCAACTGGAAGCAATTCCAGGGCCATGCCAAGGAACAGTGGGGCAAGCTCACTGACGACCAACTGGACGTGATTGCAGGCAAGCGCGAACGCCTTGCCGGCCGGATTCAGGAAACCTATGGCATCTCCAAAGATGTCGCCGAAAAGCAGCTGACCGAATGGCAGCGCAACATGAAGAAATCCAACCCCGAGGAGTCCACCCAATGAATGCCACCTTTACATCCACAGCCCGCGTGATAGCGGCCACAGCCCTGGTTATTTTGAGCGGCTGCGCTGGTATGACCGCTCAGGAAAAAGGGACTGCCACAGGCGCGGTCATTGGCGGTGTTGCCGGCAATGTCCTGTGCGGTGGTCTTCTGTGCACCGGCGCAGGTGCCGCGGTGGGCGGTGTCATCGGGCACGAAGTCACTAAAAAGAAATAGCAACTGCTAGTCGCTGCCCATGGTCCGCCTGAAATTTTCGATAGCGCTGAACTACGACATCACCGACCCTGGTTGTGATTTCATTTTCAGTATCCATGCAGCGCAGACACGGCACCAAACGGTCGTCAGCGAATCATTGGGCATCAGCCAGCGACTGCTGCCCAATCTCTACACTGACCCAGTCACTCACACACGGTTTTTGCGGCTCAAAGCCTTTGGTGGACCGCTGTCCGTGCGCTACGACGCAACGGTGGATCTGGACCATTACACGGCCCAGCCCGACCAAATTGCTGAAGTGTCGGTGGCCAATCTGCCGGGTCAGGTGCTGCCCTATATTTACCCCAGCCGGTATTGTCAGTCTGACCGGTTGCACCGCTTGGCGGTGAAAGAGTTTGGCCACCTTTGGCAAGGTTACAGCCGGGTACAAGCCATCCGAGACTGGGTGATGAACCGGGTGACCTTCAAGTCCAACTCGTCAACCGGCAACACCACAGCGGTCGACACGCTGGTTGAAGAGGTGGGTGTGTGCCGAGACTTTGCCCATCTCATGATTGCGCTGTGTCGCGCGGTCAACATACCGGCTCGTTTTGCCACCGGCATTGACTTTGGTGCAGACCCTGCACTGGGGCCAACCGACTTCCATGCCTATGTCGAGGTTTACCTGGGCGACCGCTGGTTCATCTTCGACCCCTCGGGTGTTGCCATCCCCATGGGTTTTGTGCGATTCGGTACAGGCCGCGATGCTGCCGATGCAGCCTTTGCCACCTTGTTTGGCGGCGTGGTGGGGTCCGCCCCGGTGATTCATATCGAGGCCGTCCCCAACGCAGACGGCGTACTGACGCAGCCTCAACACGTGCCCCACGCCTTGTCAACCGATACCGCCTGGGTGTGAAACGTGCTGAAAAATGAGTTTGAAATGATCAATAACCGGAGAAGAAAATGACGAATTATTCAAAGCCATGGATGATGCTCCTGGGCAGCGCCGCCATCGTGCTCTCTGCGGGCTGTAGCAGCCTTAAAACACCTGCCACCGTGGACGTGGCGGTGTCCAAAGCAGCTGTAGACAATGCCCGCGACGCGGGCGGTGCGGAGTTTGCACCCGCTGAGATGAATGCAGCCCGAGAAAAAATGGCTTTGGCCAATAAGGCCATGGCTGACAAAGACTACAAGCTCGCCCTCAACCTCGCAAACCAGGCCCAGGCCGATGCAAAGCTGGCACAAGCCAAAGCCAATTCCGCCAAAGCGCAAGCCGTAGCCAACACGCTGCAAGAAGACATTCGGGTCATGCGCGAAGAGCTGGACCGCGCCAACAAATAAACCCATAAAGTCTACAAAACCATCACCGGCAAGAAACACACCATGAAACAATTTCAATTGACGTCTGCACACCTCACCCCGATCTTGCTGGCCGTTGCGGCTCTGGTCAGTGCCTGCAGCTCCGTGCCCACCACCACCAGCCTGCTTGATCAAACCCGCAGCGACTACCGCATGGCACAGGCCAATCCGGCCGTGGTGAACTACGCGCCGGTTGAACTGAACCAGGCGGGTGTTGCGCTGGAGCAAGCCAATGCCGCCGCCAGCCAGAATGACAGTCTTGAAAAGATTGACCAGCTGGCTTATGTCGCTCGCCAGAAAATTGCGCTGTCTCAAGAAATTGCGCGCAAAAAAGTAGCCGAGGCTGATGCCGCCACCGCCACGAAGGAGCGTTCACTGGTGCAACTGGACCAGCGCACCAACGAGGCCAACAAAGCCAAAGCCAGCGCCGAGCAGTCCAAAGCCGAAGCGCAGGTTGCCCAAGGCCAGGCTGCAGATGCTCAACGTAACGCTGCAGATGCCCAACGCAACGCTGATGAGGCACGGCGAAGCGCTGACGAGGCCCGTCGCAAGACTGAAGCCGCCCAGGTGACAGCCCAACAAACGCAAGTGCGCAACGCCCAGCTTGAAGCCCAACTGGCTGAACTCGCTGCCAAAAAGACCGAACGCGGATTGATCATCACGCTGGGTGATGTGTTGTTTGGCACCGGTCTGGCCCGTTTGAGCCCCGACGGCGTGCGCACGGTTCAAAAGCTGGCCGATGTATTGCAGCAAAACCCGCAGCGCCGCGTACTGGTGGAAGGGTTCACCGACAGCACCGGGACCACCGCACACAACCAGGATTTATCGGAGCGCCGGGCGGGTGCCGTGCAGACGGCTTTGCAAGACATGGGAATCACCCGCGACCGGGTTTCGATGCGCGGCTATGGTGAGTCTTACCCGGTAGCCAGCAACGACTCAACGCAGGATCGGCAACTGAATCGCCGGGTGGAAATACTGCTGTCCGACGACACTGGCCGTACGGTGCAGCGTTGACCACAAAGCGGGGTTTCCACCCGGAGCCGCCGCCGTGGCGGCTGGGTCAGAACCCGCCGGACTACCACGCCTGCAAGCTTTCTCAAGTGCTGTCATAGCGGCGAGCGATAGCGCGACACTCCTCCTGCACCGCCACAATGGCATCGGTGGTATCCGGGTCGAAGTGTTGACCACGGCCCGCCACGATGATGTCCATGGCCTGCTCATGTGACATCGGCTCCTTGTAGACTCTGCGGCTGATCAGGGCGTCGTACACATCGGCCACCGCCATCAGGCGCGCCGCGACCGGTATGGCATCGCCCGACAGGCCTTCGGGGTAACCACTGCCGTCCCATTTTTCCTGGTGAGAATATGCAATCTCCTTGGCAATAGTCAAGAAAGGCACGGTCTTGCCCAAGCGACGCTCGGCCTGCTCGATAGCATCGCGCCCCTGCGTGGTGTGGGTCTTCATGATCTCGAACTCAGCGACATCCAGCTTGCCGGGCTTTAGCAGAATGCGATCGGGTACCCCAACCTTACCGATGTCGTGCAGCGGCGCGCACTTGAAAAGCAGGTCAATTGTGCTGTCGGTCAGGAAGTCGCAAAACCGGGGATGCGTTTTCAGATGTTCGGCCAAGGCACGCACATAGTTCTGCGTGCGCAAAATGTGGTCGCCGGTTTCGTTGTCACGGGTTTCAGCCAGTGAGGCCATGGTCAAAATGGTGACATCTTGCAGCATCCGCACGTCCTCGGTGCGGCGCGCCACTTCCTGCTCCAGAAAGGCATTTTTGTCGCGCAAAAAATCAGCTGAGGCTTTCAGCGCCATATGAGTGCGCACACGGGCCAGCAAAGTAGGGGGACTGATGGGTTTGGTGATGTAGTCCACTGCCCCCAGATCAAACCCCTGGCGCTCATCTTCAATTTCGGATTTGGCCGTCAGAAAGATGACAGGGATGTCACGGGTTTTGGCATCCGCTTTGAGCAGCCGACAGACCTCGTAGCCGTCCATGCCGGGCATCATGATGTCCAGCAAGATCAGCTCGGGCGTCGCGTCCGAGCGAGCGATCTTCAACGCTCGCACACCATCCGTGGCCACTTTCACCGCGTACTGGTCCTCCAGCAGGTGGTTCATCAGCGTGAGGTTATGCGGCGTGTCGTCCACAACCAGAACAATCGGCTTGGGGGTCGGATTCAATGCGTCACCCATGGATGCTCCTCAGGAGGGAAGTGAATCTGTGGGCTGGTTGACCCGGCAGGCGTCGCTCAGTATAGCGAGCGCTTGGTCGAAATCATACTGGTCTACAGCCTCTTGCAGTTGCTGGACATGACCGGGCAGTGCATGCGCGAGCAATACGGCGTGTTCAGTCAGGACCCCCCCGGCTTTTGCATCGCTGCCTTGCAGTAAATCGGTCAGTTGGCGCAACACTGCATCGCGCAACGCCAGATCGACAGCAGACGCAGCCTGGGGGACCAGCGAGGCAGGCTGAGGCAGTGCCGCCGCGATGGCTTTAACCTGGGCCGAAAGAGTGTGTTCCAGCGTGGCCAGCAAATCGGCCGCAGGCGTGTTGTTGCGAAGGGCGGCCTCAAGTGCCGCCGCCGCCTGCTGCAAGGCCCCGGCGGCAATGTTGCCTGCCAGTCCGTTCAGGGTATGGGCCAGCCGCTCAGCAGTGGTCGTGTCGTTGTTCTGCAGCGCGGCGGCAATCTGCCGGTGGACGGTTGCCTGATCGGCTACAAAACGACGCAACATGGCGATGTAGCGCTTGGGCTTGCCCAGCACGCGGCGCAAGCCACTGGCCATGTCCAGGCCTTCAATAGCGTCGGGTAGAGCCGCAGCGTCACCCTGATTACCCGTATCACCTGTCGCCCTTTTGCCATGGCGTATTGGCAGGGTTGTGTCCAGCCTGTTGCGCGGCTTGATCCAGCGCAGCAAGGCGCGCCACAAGACCTGCGGCTCGATGGGTTTGGTGAGGAAATCGACCATACCGGCGTCGGTGCATCGGTCGCGGTCCGCCTGCATCGCATTGGCTGTCATGGCGACGATGGGCAAACCCGCCAGTTGGGGAAGCGCACGCAGTTCACGGGTCGCCTCCACGCCGTCCATGATGGGCATCTGCATGTCCATCAGCACAATATCGTAGGGGCGGGCCTGTGCCATCGCCACCGCCTCAAGGCCGTTGGAGGCAACGTCAACTTCCAGGCCCGCATGGGTCAGCAGCTCCGTGGCGACCTGCTGGTTCAATGCGTTGTCTTCGGCCAACAATACCCGCGCACCCCGGATACTGGCCAAGGCCAGAAGTGCATCTGTTGGTGTGATTTGTCGCACAGCCCGGGAATCAGGCTCTCCGCCCAGCAGGCGAATCAAGGTGTCAAACATTTGTGAAGGGTTGACCGGCTTGGTCAGCACGTCCACGATGCCCACACCAGTGGCTTCCTGAATCACATCGTCGCGCCTGTAGGCGGTGACCATGGCCAGGTACGGCTGTGGGGCCAGTCCCAGTGCATTGATATGTTGTGCCGTTTCAATACCGCTCATACCAGGCATTTTCCAGTCGAGTAAAACCACTTCAAAAGGTTTGCCTTCGGCAACTGCCCGTTGCACTGCAGACACAGCATCCTGACCAGCCGCTGCACCCTTAACCTCGAAGCTCATGCCGCCCAGCATGTCCATCAAAACCTTGCGGGCGCTGTCGTTGTCATCCAC
>JANOAP010000685.1:0-3491 GCA_031411175.1 Rhodoferax sp.
CAAAAAGTGCATTGCCCCGGTTGTAGTGGGTCAGGGCATGGTCAGGCCGCAGTGCGATCGCCCGGTCATAGCTTTCAACGGCAGCCTGGTGCTGGCTCAGTGTATGCAGGCAGTCACCCCGGTTGTAGTGTGCGGCGGCAAACGTGGGGCGCAGGGCGATGGCCTGGTCATAACCTTCAATGGCTGCCTTGTGTTGCCCGAGTTCAACCAGGGCGGTCGCGCGGTTGTAGTGCGCCTCCACCAGCGCAGGATTGAGCGCCAGCGCCCGGTCATAGCTGCTGATGGCGTCAGCGTACTGCGTCAAGGCGTTGAGCGCATTGCCGCGATTTGAAAGGGCATCGGCATAGTCTGGTCGAAGTGCAATCGCCCGGTCATAACTGTCAATGGCATCGCGGTGCCGCTTCAAATTGTTTTGCACCACGCCGAGGTTGCAAAACGCGCCCGCGTTGCCGGGACTGATGGCGACGGATTTTGCTATCAATTCAGCGGCACGCACCAGATCATCGGTCTGGTAAGCCAGTGCACCTAGCAACAACAGTGTTTCGGCGTTGTCGGGCTGAATCTGCAGGGCCTGGTCGTACTTCTGCTGCGCCTGGGCCAGTTGCCCGGCATGGTGGAATGCCCGTCCTTCCAGGGACAGGGCTTGTGCAAGGGAATTCATCGAGTCAGTGCGCTGAGGGGCGATGCTCGCCCCGGGTGCATGAATATTACTCTGGCCGTCAGTGACTGCAATGTTGTGGGCTTGTGCGCCTAGAATTCAAGCCGAGTCGTTGGTATTAATCAAAAAACGAGGTGACAGAGTGACAAAATTTCAAGAGCCTCCGGACCCGACGGGTTTCCCCTCGACGTTACCTGCTTCATTGGATGATGCTGTTTACATCGGGGTCGAGCGGCGTCACGTGCCGCGTACCCTGCCGGTTCCTGAAGTGGTGGAAACGGATGACGCGGATGCCTGGGCCATGTGGCACGAGTCCGTGACGCAGATGGACAGCCAGTTGCCAACGCAGCCGGCACCGCTGGAGGGCTTGTCGGTACAGGATGAGGGCGACAGTCAGGGACCCGAGATTGATGATCCCAATGACCCGTTTGCGTCGGTTCACAGGCGCAGCCGCTGATTTTTTCCGAGCGTTTTCGTCCGGCGCGCTATCTCAGGTTTGTAAGCCATTTTTCTACGCGCTATGCAGCTAACTGACCGTCTTTAATCATCGGCCCCGTACTCAGCAAGCAGCTTGTCCATATCATCACCCACGCCATAGCCGAAGTTGTGGCAGATACTGCGCACAGCATCCAGTCTTTCCCACATCGGCACGCGTTGCGCGTCGGCTAAGCCGGCGGCTGCTTTTAAAGCCTGCTCGAACATTCGCACTAGTGCATCGAAGTAGCCCTCGTCCTGAAGACCCACCTCGTTGCTGAACCCCGCAGCACGCTCGCAATAGAACACCATCAGTTCGGCCAGGCCTTCAGTTTGGCCCACGGCCTTTTTGTAGTCGGCGATTGGCTTCTTGGCTTTGGCGACCGAAGTATCCTGATTCTTGAACAGATCGGGCCAAAGCCAGCGATCAATGGCCGCTTTGTACGGCTTGAGCACGTCGTCGCCCAGACTGAGACGGGCGTGCAGAAAGGCTTGGATATCCTTGTTGGCTCCGTACAGATCTTGCAGCAGGCTGAGCAGCCCAGCGTGGTCAAAATCGGTCAGTCTGGTTTTGACGTCACTCCATGATGGCGTAGTTGTTTTCGTGGCCACTTCTGTTTCTCTTCATTGCTAGGGAATCTGTGCCAGTTCTTCTTGCTCATGTCATAACCCTCGTCGTTGGCGGTGGCTTTAACCCACAGCCACCATCAAGGCTGAGAGATTCGCTAAGACTTGCGAAACTATGTCACCCTGAGCTTCGACATTCCTGATGATTTGTCGTGGTGTGCGCGTATCCAAGTTGGCGAACACGGTAGGGTTGACCGCTTCGGGGTCGAACACCGCCGCATCAATATTACCGGCCCTCACCTCCAGGGGATGAGCCGCTTTTTAGTATTCCTGGATTTGCGCCTCGACTGCAATCAGCTTGGCATCATCCGCTTTGTTTTTCTTTAAAAGCTTGAGCTTTCCTTCAAATCAATCACGGTCGCTTTCACCTTGGACGCCTCGTCCAGCAATGGCTGCATGTCTGCGCGTGCCCTGGTACGTCGTGCTGCAAAATTCACCTGAGCCAATCTCGACCATATCGACCATATCCTCGATACGGTCGGCTGAACAAATCAAACTCGCCATAGCGGTGCCCGTTGCTGGCAAACGCATACTTCACATTGAAGCGCTTGAGTCAGCGTAACCCTTGCCTTGCTGCATGCCCTTGAGCGGATTTTCACCTTCCCGCTTGGGTTCCAGAATGCCTACTGGGAGCGGTTTGGGCATATCGCCAACCTGCACGCACCGCAGGTAATCGGTGCGGCCAGAGCCCTTGCGACGTTGCCCCTTTGGTCCCGTAGGCACCATCGTCGCAGGGATTTCCATCTTGCGCCATTGGCGGCCGTTGTAGCCTTTGGGGCGCAGCACCGGGTCGATCAAATGGAAACGTGTTTCTTGTTCGTTATAGGCCACAAAACACTCCCCGATTGACTACCTGTTGTTTAGCTACACCTTCTGCGGGCGCTCTACACGTCGCCATTCGGCGCAATCAAATCCACACCCGGAAAATACGATGTGTAGCGCCGTGTATCCCTAGTGAGCACCGCGTGGCCCGACACCGCCGCGTGAGCACCAATGAAAAAATCCGCCAGAACGTTGCTCTTGGTCCCGCCTTGCCGCCGATAGCGGGTGAACGCTTTGCCAGCAAGAAACAGGGCAGGTCGGGGCAGTTCGATCATGACCAGGCCCAAGTCAGCTATCGTTCCGTCCAAGGCCTCGACCGTCGAGAACGTTATGGACACTTCCGCGTAAATGATGGGGTTGATGGCCAGCCGGTGAATTTTGGACTGCGCGCGCAATTGCCCGATAGACCAGTCCGCCCACTGGGGATCATCCTGGAGGACATCCACCAGCACATTGGTGTCGACGAGAAGCATCAGCCTTCGCCGCGCAGTAAGGCCATCAAGTCGTCCGTTCGCCATTTCACATCGGCTTTGCCACGCGCAAACTCAAAGCGGTCGGGCTTGCGGCTAGAGCGTGCCCCCACCTTGTGAATGACGACATCACCCTCGGCATTCACTGCGAAATCCACCGAGCATCCTGGCAGCATGCTCAGTGCATCGCGAATCTGCTTGGGGATGGTGACTTGGCCTTTGCTGGTGAGTGTGGTGGGCATGGATTGCGTCCAGTTGTATTACGTAGAAATTATTGTAATACTTGAATTGATCCAGGCAAAGAAAAAGCCCCTAACCATGATAGTCAGGGGCCTTTGCATTTGGTGCCGGAGAGATGAATCGAACACCCGACCTTCTCATTACGAACTCCGGCTCGGACTGTTGCCAAATACTGTCGAGTACTGTCTTCACTCGAGAAA
>JANOAP010000686.1:0-1673 GCA_031411175.1 Rhodoferax sp.
GGGTCAAACTCGGCATACTGACGTTCTTCAAGCAACCCCTGGCGCTGGCCGGGCTGTTCTTCATGTTCATGGCCGTCATGTCGGTGCTGAGCATTGTGCCGTTGCTGGGCAGCGCCTTGGCCCTGGCACTTTTGCCGGGCACCACGCTCGGGCTGATGGCCGCCACACAGGAGGCCACCAAGGGCAAGTTCCCCATGCCAACCATTTTGATCAGCGCGTTTCGGGTCGGCAAGAAGCAACTGCGCGCCATGCTGGTGCTGGGTGCCATCTACGCGCTGGGCTTTCTGCTGGTGATGGGGATCTCCGCATTGATCGACGGTGGAGCCCTGGCGCGCATGTACCTGGTGGGCGGGTCCATCACACGCGACATGGTCACGACCCCGGAATTCCAGACGGCCATGCTGGTGACCATGGCACTTTACCTGCCGCTGTCACTGCTGTTCTGGCACGCACCGGCATTGGTGCACTGGCATGGCGTGCCACCCCTCAAAAGCCTGTTTTTCAGCGGGGTGGCCTGCCTGCGCAACTTCTGGGCTTTCACCGTGTTCGGTCTGGCCTGGATGGCCGTGTTCATGGTGACGGGCTTGCTGCTGACGAGCGTGGCGGGTGCCATTGGCGGGCCGACTGCCGCAGCCACCGTCATGTTTCCCGGTGCCATGCTGATGGCAGCCATGTTCTTCACATCGATCTATTTCACTTACCGCGACAGTTTTGAACCCGGCGAAGAAGGAGAAAAAGCATGACCCAACACATTTTGCAAAACCGCACTGAAGACGAAGTGCTGTGGTTCCAGCGGCGCAGCTTCATGAAGGCCGCAGCCGCGTGGACGGCCATGGGCGGCTATGCTGCAGCGCAAGCGCAGTCACGCAGCAACATCGTCGAGATGGTGGGTGATGCATTTGTGAATGGCGTGCGTCTGCGCCCGGAGCAGGTGGTGCAGACCGGTGATCTGGTCGAGACGGGGCCGGGCTCCAACCTGATCCTCGTCATGGGCAACTCGTCTTTTCAGGTGCGGCAGAACTCCCGCATGCTGCTGGAGCGCGGCAGTTCGATCAGTGCGGTAGGCCTTTTGCGGCTGCTGACCGGCGCCGTGGCCAGCGTCTGGAGCAAGGGCGGCAACCGGCAGATCATCACGCCCACGCTCACCGCAGGCATTCGCGGCACCGGCGTGTACACCGAGATTTTTGCCAACCAGAACGGCCGCAGCTACTTCTGCAACTGCTACGGTACGGTGGCCATAGGCGCCGGCTCCGACAAGGCCGTGAGCCAGGCCAGCTACCACCAGGCGTTCTGGGGTGAAGTGGAGCCCAAAGCAGGCCGATACCTGACCAAGGCCGCAGCCATCAACCACACCGACGACGAACTTGAAAAACTGGCCGGCCTGATGAACCAGCGCACCGCCTGGCAGATCTCGGGCAAAAAGGGCAGCAAGGACGGCTCAGGCTACCTGCCCGACCAGACGGTGCGGCCGCATCCGGCGGAGATGATCGGCAAGTAGCGGCAGCAACGACGTCCGCTTATCGATCCGGCCCGGTGAAATATCAATCGGGTGGCTTGGGGTGCCGCTTGCCTGGGCTCGCGGCTTTCATTGGGTGACTGCTTCCTCTGGTTCGCCGCGCAAGAGGGAGCCCAAGGCGGCTGCGTCCGTGTCCCCCGACGCGTGGAAAGCACGC
>JANOAP010000687.1:0-10142 GCA_031411175.1 Rhodoferax sp.
ATGGCGACCAGCGCCGCCTGGAGATTGCGCGTGCATTGGCCACCGACCCCCAGCTGATTGCGCTGGACGAACCTGCCGCTGGCATGAATGCCACCGAGAAGGTCATGCTGCGCGAGCTGATTGACCGCATCCGCAAGGACAACCGCACCATCCTGCTGATTGAGCACGACGTGAAGCTGGTCATGGGCCTGTGTGACCGTGTCACGGTGCTGGACTACGGCAAACAGATCGCCGTAGGTACTCCCGCTGATGTGCAGAAAAACGAGAAAGTCATCGAAGCCTATCTGGGCACCGGAGGACACTAGCATGGCTGTGAATACTATGAAAAAAACATTTCTTAAAGTGGCTGGTCTGCAAGTGGCCTACGGTGGCATTCAGGCCGTCAAGGGCATCGACTTCGAGGTCAATGAGGGTGAGCTGGTCTCGCTCATTGGCTCCAACGGCGCGGGCAAAACCACCACCATGAAAGCCATCACAGGCACCTTGCCGCTGGCGGCGGGCGACGTGGAGTACCTGGGCAAAAGCATTCGTGGCAAAGGGGCCTGGGACATGGTCAAGGACGGCCTGGCCATGGTGCCCGAAGGCCGGGGCGTGTTCATGCGCATGACCATCACCGAGAACCTGCAGATGGGGGCTTACATCCGCGATGACAAAGCCGAAATTCTGGCGGACATCGAAAAAATGTTCACCATCTTCCCGCGCCTGCGTGAACGCAAGGACCAGTTGGCCGGCACCATGTCGGGTGGCGAGCAGCAAATGCTGGCCATGGGCCGCGCCTTGATGAGCCGCCCCAAGGTGCTGCTGCTGGACGAGCCGTCCATGGGCCTGTCGCCCATCATGGTGGACAAGATTTTTGAAGTGATCCGCGACGTGGCTGCACAAGGCGTCACCATCCTGCTGGTGGAGCAAAACGCCAGCCGCGCCCTGGGCATTGCTGACCGGGGCTACGTGATGGAGTCCGGCCTGATCACCATGAGTGGTGATGCCAAGGTGATGCTGAGCGATCCGAAGGTGCGGGCGGCTTATTTGGGTGAGTAGGGTGCCGGGCGCAGGCCTGGGTTCAGAGCTGGGTCACTGGCGGCACAGTCTTACCCTTGTCGGCCTCGCTCCCAGACTGGCAGTTAATGGGTTCAACCACTAAGCGCTCAGTACGGCTAATTTCTTTCGCTCAATCAGCTCAAAATCTATTTGCGCGCCCAGCCCATGACCATGGGGCGCTTGCACCATGCCGTCGCTGTCAATTTGAATGTCTTGAAGCAACCCATATTGCTGGGACTGCGCTGGTAACAGCACTTCAAAAAACTCGGTGTTTTGAATTGCTATGATCACGTGCAGATTGGCAAAATTATTCAGCGAATTGCCGCCGTGGTGCAGCTCAAAATTAAGATGAAATGCCTCGGCCAAATGGGCAGTTTTAATCAGCGTGGTGATTCCGCCTTTGACGGCAACGTCACCGCGTAAAAAATCAGTGGCTCGCTCTTTAATCCAGGGTGCGTACGCATCAAGCCCTGCCGCTGGGTATTCAGTGGCCATGATGGGAATGCTCAATTTTTTTCGCAGCTCAACATAGTTGTAAATATCAGCATCGGCAAGTGGGTCTTCGTACCAGTAGTAGCCCATCGCTTCAATGGCCTGACCAACGCGCAAAGCAGCGGGATAGTCATAGCTCCATACCGAGTCGAGCATCAGCAGGTAATCGTCGCCTACCGCTTTTCGTACCGCTTCGCAGACCTCGATGTCCTCGCGCCAGATTTGGGGCGGATGTATCTTGTATGCCGCCATGTTGATTGACTTGTAGTACAGGGCTTCGTCGGCGTAGGCCTGTGGGCTGGCGAGCACAGCCGAACTGATATAGGCTGGCACGCTGTTGCGGTATGAGCCTAGCAGCCTGTGAATGGGCAGTTGCGCCACCTTGCCTGCAATGTCCCACAGGGCAATGTCTACAGCACCAATGGCGCGTACCGTCGTGGTTCGCACGCGCTTCCACATGGCCTTGTTCAGACGTTCGCGATCAAGGGGATGTTGCCCCATTAAAATGGGTTTAAGGTAACGGATCAGGCTTGGACCGTCGAGGTCGGCAGCATAAAAGGCCGAGCCTAAAAATGCGTAACCTGTGATGCCCGCATCTGTTGTGACACTCAACAATCCAAGTTGGCTTGAGCCTGAAAACCGACCTGTATGGGCGCCATAACTGGTGGCTGGAATGTCATCCCAGGCAAACAAGGTCAGCGTGACGTCGCATATTTTCATGGTTTGATTAATTCATTTCATTCAACTTTAATATTCGCATCGCGTATGACCTGGGTCCATTTGACGACTTCACTTTGCAGCAGCTGGTTAAATGCGGCTGGCGTACTGGCAATTACTTCCACGCCCTGATCGCGAAATTTCTTGACCACTTCTGGCTCTTTGAGAACGCGAACGATGTCGCGGTTCATGCGTTCGACAAGTGGTTTCGGCGTTCCAGCAGGTAACTGCATGCCAAACCAGACGTTCACCTCATAGCCCGGCACGCCCGATTCTGCAACGGTAGGAATAGAGGGGAACAGCACCGAGCGCTGCGTTCCCGTCACGGCGATAGCCTTCATTTTTCCGGCTTTAAGCTGCGGCAACGCATTAGGAATATTGTCAAACAAAACATCAATTTCACCGCTCAGCATGGCCAGCGTTGCCGGGGCGCTGCCCTTGTAGGGGATATGAGTCATTTTGGTGTCGGTCATGCGCATCAGCAGCTCCATGGACAGATGATTGGATGAGCCTGACCCGGTAGAGCCATAGTTGAGTTTGTCGGGGTTTTTTCTGGCGTAATCAAGCAGGTCTTTGACGTTGTTAATTTGTAGGTCACTGCGCACAGTCAATATGTTTTGCGTGTTGGCAGCGAGCACCAGCGGGCTGAAATCCTTAAATGTGTCATAGGGCAGTTGCGCGCCATACAGACCCGGCAAGGCTGAAAATGGAAGCGGTGTGATGAGCACGGTGTAACCATCAGGAGGTGCTTTGGCAACAAGGTTGTTACCCAGTGTGGTGTTGCCACCAGGACGGTTGTCAACCAATACTGCCTGACTCCATATTTTTGACAAGCGCTCACCCACCACCCGGGCCAGTGTGTCGTTAAATCCGCCAGGCGGATAAGGCACGACAACACGTACCGTTTTGTCCGGAAATTCTTGCGCGGACACGTTCCCAATCACGGACAAGCCAAGGCTCAATCCTGTAACCATGACAGCTAAAAACCTTCGTATCCAGATCCGCATGAGGTGTCTCCTTCTTGTGATGTCACTCAGAATACAACTTAGACGTAGCAAGGGCCATCAATCAGTGGATGCTCAGCAATAAAGTCCAGGTCAATGACCAGGCCGATGCCCACGCCGTCGTACGCGGTGACGCAGCCGTTGCTATCTAGAGCATAGGGGGATTTGTCAGCGAGATGATCGCGAAAAGGATTCAGTGACGTCACGTCGCCTTCAAAGTAACCTGGATTGTCAACGCCGCACAAGAAGTGAAGGGTGGTGGCCATGTTGATGGCCGTAGCCGACGTATGCGGGTTAACCGACAGTTTCTGCGCGCTGGCCATAGCGGCAATGCGCAGGGCCTCAGTTACGCCGCCGGTCTTGGACAAATCAGGCTGCATGAATTGCACATGCCCGTCTTCAATAAGTGTGGCGAACTCGTAACGCGTGAAGTGGTTTTCACCCGCTGCCAAGGGTACACGCCCAAGCAGGGCAGCCGCCGCATAGGCGCGGCGGTCTTGCGGCGGAAATGGCTCTTCAAGCCAGCCCACGGCTGCCTCCTCGTAGGCCGGCATCACTTTGCGGACATCATCCAGCGTGTAGTTGGTATTGGCATCCACCAAAATATCGATGTCATTGCCAACGGCTTGACGCACGGCATGCACACGGGCAATGTCTTTGGCTGCGGTGTCGCCAACGCGCAGCTTTAAAGCCCGGTAGCCGGTAGCAATGTGCCCAAGCGCTTCTTCGGCCAGTAAGGCCGGGTCTTGCCAGCCCAAGGCAATGCCGCCCGCGTAGGCCTTGATGGGTTTGGCTGCGCCACCTAACAAACGGTACAGCGGCCAGCCTGCGGCCTGGCAACGCAGGTCCCACAGCGCCATGTCAAGCCCACTTAGCGCCATGGCCGCTGCCGCACCCATGCCGTGGCTGGCCAGTTGCATTTTGTACACATGCGCCCACACCCCATTCACGTCGTTCGCGTCAAGACCGACGACCAGCTCCCGCATAGTGGTGTCCAGCAGCTTGGCAATGGCACCGGGGCAGCGGCCGTGGTGCGCTTCGCCCCAACCCACATGGCCTTCATCAGTTTCTACCCGCACAAGCACCGCGTCACGCTTGACGCTACGGCCTATACCCAGCCGAACGGATTTGGCAGCCGGAACAGGAAACGAAATGGGAACAGCACGAAGGTCAGCAATACGCATGGTTTGGCTCAGTTGAAAGTAAAAATATCAGGCTGTCTTGAAAACTTCAGGGTTCACCACATTGGCGGGTTTGTCACCTCGCAGCAGGGCAATCATGGTGTGAACAGCGCCATGGCTCATGCCGTGCAAACTGGTAGCGGTGATGCCTGCCACGTGCGGTGATATCAGCAAATTCGGGCAGTCGAACAGCGGCTCCTGGCCTGTCAGGGGCTGCTGGTCATGCACGTCCAGCGCCGCGCCACCAAGTGCGCCGCGTTTTAACGCAGCCAGCACGGCGGCAGTATCAATGACCGGGCCGCGGGATACGTTGATCAAAACCGCAGTTGGCTTCATCAGCGCTACCGTGGCGGCATCCACCAGACCTTGGGTTTGATCATTGAGCGGGCAACACAGCACCACCACGTCGGCCTGTTCAAACAAGGCCTGTTTGCTGACTGCCTCAACATGCGGGGGCATGCGGTCCGGCCGCCGCGTGAGGCCGATGACCCGCATTCCCAGCCCGGCCGCCACGCCCGTAAGTTGGGCACCCACAGCGCCGAGGCCAACAATGCCGCAAACACTTTGACGCAACTCCGTAGCCTGGTCAGCCAACGGTCTGGCGGCGGCCCAGCCATCCGTGCGCAAGCGGGTGTCGATCAATGCCAGGCGGCGGCGAAAATGCAGCATGGCGGCCACGCAGTACTCAACCACGGCGGCGGTGTTGGAGCCAGGTAGATTGGCCACGGGTATGCCGCGGGCAGTCGCGGCCTGGACTGGAATCATGTCCAGCCCGACACCGTGGCGCACCACAGCCCGCAAGCGGGGTGCAGCTTCGAATACGTTGGGCGCGAGTTGCGCACGAACGATCAACCCTTCAGCGTCTGCGATCAACCGGGCGACGGTGGCAGGCGATGCATCTGGCGCAACGATAACTTCGCAACTCGCTTCAAGCAGCGCATGTAGTTGCGGGTGAATCGGATTCGTCAACAAGACTTTGGGCTTATTGGTCAAGAAATGGAACTCCTGTTAGTACCGGGTTGACCAGCCGGCCAAGCAGCGGGGCTTCAATTGAAACTGTGGTGCCCGCCGCCAGCCAGGCTGCGGGTTGATGCATGGCCGCCACACCAGCTGGTGTGCCGGTGGCGATGACGTCGCCAGGCTCCAACGGCATGCGGTGCGAGATATGGGAAATAAGGTCGGCAATGTTAAAGAGCATGGTTGCAGTTGACCCGTTTTGCAGCAAACGGCCATCAATGTCGAGCCGCAAATCCACGCTGTAGGGGTCAGGCAACTCGTCCGCCGTTACCAGCCAGGGGCCAAGCGGTGCAGACGCTGGCATGTTCTTGCCACGCACAAAATTGCCACCGTCGAGTTTGACCAGGTCACTGCCACTGACATCGTTGTGCAATGTGTAGCCAGCCACATAGTGCATGGCCTGTTCACGACTGACGCGCATCGCGCGGCGGCCAATCACCACCGCCAACTCCGCTTCATAGCCGATATTGCCAACATCAGGCGGCAATAAAATAGCCGCGCCAGGCCCAATGACGGTACCCCCGGAACGCACAAACGTGACTGGTTCAACCGGATGCGCCATACCCCGTTCGGCCAATGCATCCGTGAAGTTGAATGCAGCACCCACAATTTTTCCTGGGCGGGGCAGCGGTGCCAGCAGTTCGATATCTGGCAGCAGGCGTACCGCATCTGTATCAATTTTGGCTGCTTCAAGGCGTTGCACCCAGTGGCTGATGCCGTGCTCAAGCAGCGCTTGCACGGTGGGGCGGGTGTTGCCCATCAGCGCCTTGCAAGCCGGGTGCGACAAATCAACAATCTGCTCACTGCCTGCGATCACCATGCCTGCGGTGGTTGCGCCCTGCAGCCCAACGAAAGAAACAAAACGCATCTCGACGATTCTTCCGCTCAGGCTACGCGGTAGCGGTCAAGCACTGAACGATTGATCTCTATCCCGAGACCTGCACCTGTTGGAATTTGTACCTTGCCGCCCTGCTGCACGATAGGCTCAACAGATAAAAGGTCTCGAAACGGATTCTCACATTGTTCCAGCTCCAGCAGCGGTGGCATGGGCCTGAAGCTGGGCGGTTGGTCGGGCAGCGCCGCTAAAAAATGCAGCGTGGCGGCAAGGCCAATGGCTGACCCCCAAGCGTGCGGTATGCACTCGACGCCGTGTGCGCTTGCCAAAGTGGCAATTTTTCGGCACTCTGAAATACCGCCAGCGGCACAAACATCTGGCTGAATGATGTCCATTGCCTTGCGCACCACCAGGTCCCGAAAACCCCAGCGTGTAAATTCGTTTTCACCACCGGCAACGGCCATGTCAAGCGAGCGCGTGACTTCAATGTAACCATCAACATCTTCAGGCGATATCGGCTCCTCAAACCATTCCACGTTGAGCTTTTCCAACTCGCGGCCAATGCGAATGGCCTGCGGCACGGTAAAGCAATGGTTTGCATCAACCATCAAGCGGACATCATCACCAATGGCTTTTCGCACCGCAGCGACACGCTCTATATCAAGCTTGGGTGAGCCCAAACCAATTTTCATTTTGATTGCGACAAAACCGTTGCCAACAAACTCGTTGGCTTCTTCCACTGCTTCTTCAACCAGCCTGTCCATGTCGATGAAATACAGGCCAGTGGCATAGGCCGTGACTTCAGTGCGGTAAGCGCCGCCAATGAGTTTATGAATCGGCTTGCCACATGATTTGCCGATGATGTCCCACAAGGCAATGTCAATACCGCTAAGCGCTGAGGTTGCCATGCCGCGGCCGCCATAGTCTTTGATTCGGTTGTAGAGGTCTTCCCAGATCACTTCAACGTCAAAGGCATCTCTGCCGATGATGCGCGGCGCAAATTGGGTTTCAATATAGGCTTTAGCCACGGCCGACGGCCCATAACACTCGCCCCAGCCGACGATGCCGTCAGCCGTTTCAATTTCGACAATGCAGGAGCCGCGGGTTTTGTACAGCCAGCCACGTGACGAGGTAAAGGGGCGCTCAACGGGCGCGGAGACGACGTGACAGGTCACTTTTTTAATCGGGTTCATGGGGTTTTCTTGGTGGTTTTCAGATCAGTAAGTGGATTGTTTTGGTGTCACTTTTTTTCGGCAATAAATACTTTTTTACCGACTTCATTCAGTGATTTTTGAACATTGCTGATTTCTCGATTCAGTGCAGCACCCGTCAGGTCATCGACTACGGCACCACTGTCTTCTGCTGAAGTTTTAAATTTGGCGCTTTGAATGGCCTTGCTGAAGATGGCAATTAGGCGTTCCCGCACCGCAACCGGCGTTGCAGCCGGTGCGACAAGGTAGGCCATCTGCACCAGCGAGCCATAGGGGAAGACATCAAACCCTTTTTCCTTGAAGGTGGGTACATCGGGTAGTGCCTTTAACCTCTCGTTGGCAAATATGGCAATCGGTTTGACCAAGCCGCCGTCAATCAAGGCTTTGCTTTCGGAAGGCTTTAGCACCGCAGCCTCAATTTGTTTGCCCGCCAGGTCGGCGACAACTTTGGAGCCGCCGGTGTAAGGTACAGCAATGACATCTACACCAGCGGCGCGCCCCGTCATGACTGCAAAAATATGGTTCAGGTTGTTGCTGCCAGGGGTGCCAATAGAAACCTTGCCCGGGTTTTTCTTCAAATGGCTGATGAAGCTTTCAAGAGTTGTGGCGGGTCCGTTACTGGGTACCAGCAACACCAACGGATCTATCGTCACCCTGGCTATCGGCACGAATTGTTCGTTACGCAGCGGGGTCAGGTTTTGCGCAATCAGGGCCAATGTTGAGCTTGTGCCCATGCCGATCGTGTAACCGTCCGGCTCGGCGTTGGCCACCTTGCTCATGCCAATTGAGCCAGTGGCACCAGGCACGTTTTCAACAATAACGCGCACGCCTTGCTCGGCGGCAAGTTGCGCCAATGCCCGTGCAGCAATATCGTTAGAGCCGCCTGCATTCCAGGGCACGACGAGTCGAATCTCTTTACTGGGAAAACTGGAGGCGGGCTCTGCCGCCCATAAAGTCGTGGTTGCCGAAAAAGCAGTCAAAAAACTTGACGCCAGCAAAGTTGCCATGTAACGCGTGGTCATTTCATTTCCTTTAGTTGGCAAGTGTCAACTTTTCATTGTTATAACAAACAACAATTCTATACGATGACGACTTTGAAGGTCAATGAGCCTTGTCCATGACTCCTTTTGATAACTGGAAATAGAAAAAAAGGCAATGCTTGGCGATGCGCCACATCAGCGGCGATTCGTCTTGTCAAGCAACAAGCAAATGTCGTCACGGGCGCTGTCTATGTCAGCACGAATGGCCGAAGCTGCCTGCGCCCCATCACCACGTCTGAGGGCAGCAAGCGCTGCCACATGAAACTCATAACGTTTGAGGCCTGGAATGTATTCGGGAAGTGCGAGCGTTAAGGTCGGGCCGCACCTGAGCCAGGCATTTTCAATCATCTCCAGCACGATGGGCATCCTGCAAAGGGCATAAATGCCAAAGTGAAATCGGTAGTGCTCAGCCAGGTATTGCTCTTTGTGATGCTCGCTTACAGATCGCTTCATCGCCAACAGGCAGCCCTCTATCGCATCGAGCTGCGCTGCATCGGCATGCTGCCCAGCTGCCGCGCAAGCCACGGGCTCCAGGCTGCTGCGCACCGTCATCAATTGCCTGAACTGATGGGTATTGAGCAGTGGCACAGTTGCGCCGCCACCATTTCCCACGCCTCCTCGATCCAGAATTTTTTCTGCTGTCAACCGGTTCACCGCATCGCGTACTGGTGTCAAGCTGATACCCAGCTCTTCGGCGATGTCGCGCAGCACAATCCGGTCGCCCGGCGCATAACGCCCCTCCAGCAAAGCCGACTTGAGCGCCAGGTATGCGCTGTCCCACAGGGTGGTTTTTGCCAGGGTTGTTAGTCGCGCTGAAGCTGTCATTGAAGGTCTTGGCGCAAGCCAGTTTTAATTACATCCAGCCTACAGATGAGATTCTTCGGTAGCAGGTCAACCTGCATACCAGCCTTTGTATTATCGTTGCGCGGCTCAAAATCGAACAGAAACGGTTTCCTCTACGGTTCACGATGGAAAGACGAAATACAAAATCACGGGTCGCACGGGTGGACTAACACCGGCTAAAGCATGCACCTGCCCGCTGCGCCCTGCGCCTGCCGGCACGCCAGTGGGTGCTGTCGGTTCCGAAGCGGCTGTGCTGTTTCATGCAGCGCGACGGGGCGGTGCCGAATTTGGTGCTGTGAATCTTCCTGTGGGTCATTGTTCGGCGCCTGCAATCCAACAGCCCCGGTACGGTGCAGGTAAAAAAAGCGACCCTGCACATTGGCGCAATCGCCTTCATCCACCGAATTAGTTTCGACATGACTTGAGTACAATTTAGTTGGCTCTGTAACTTGGTTTCGGCTCCAGCCTGAACGCTCATGTGCGGTTCCAGGTTTGCGTGGTCGACGGGGTGTTTCAGGCGGTAGTTGGCGAGAGCGACGCTTATGCCGATGCCGATGTGCAAGCCTCGCCGCCGGGTGTTGGCAGATTTTCGCAGAAGCATCCCGCGCGCCTTCGTCGCTTGGGGCCTGCTGGAGAGAAGTTACGCGAAAGAGATGCTGGCCTACCAGCATAGCGGCTTCTCGGCGGGTGCCGGGGCCTGCATTGAGGCGCACGACCGCGCCGCACCGGAGCGGTTGCTGCGGCATTGCTTTTGGATGAGATCG
>JANOAP010000688.1:0-3584 GCA_031411175.1 Rhodoferax sp.
GCCCTCTTCGCGCGCTTTCACGTCAAATTTCACGTTGTTGGCGATCAGATCGCCGACCAAACCCCGGTCGAGGTAGGTTGCAGTGGTGCGGACTTTGCGGTCATCATTGGTGACGGCAATGATCTCGGTGCCGCCTTGACCTTCCTGGATGATGGCGCTCTTGATGCGTTTGCCGCGGACTTCCTCCAGAAAATCGGAGTAACCCAAATACCCGGCACCCGCAGCTTGGCGAGTATCGAATTGTTTAAAAACGGTGAATAGCACAAGGGCTATTACCATCCAGACGGCAATTTTTGAAAACCACTGATTGTTCAAACGGAGCTCCAGTGCGGGCGCAGTAAAAGAAGACTAGACGTAATTGCGCCTCATTTTAGGCGTTTCAAGGCGTGTACGCAGGAATTTCAGGGTTTCAACCCTACACCCACCAAAAAGGTTTCCGATGACTTGTCGCGCGATGCCTTGGGTTTCACCGGCTTGACGACCAGAAAGCTGGCCTTGAACATTTTTACCAGCTCGTTGTAACCACTGCCATGAAACACCTTGGCCACCAGCGCGCCCTGAGGTTTCATGTGCGATTTGGTGAAATCAATTGCCAGTTCGATCAGGTGCTCCACCCGGGCCGCATCGGCGGCATCAATGCCGGACAGGTTGGGAGCCATGTCGGACACCACCATATCAGCCAACCGCCCGTCCATGGCCTGGCTCAGGCGGTCCAGCACCTCCTGCTCGCGCATGTCGCCCAGCAGGAAGGTGACGCCATCGACCGGGTCCATGGGCAGAATGTCCAGCGCGATGATGGTGCCGCTGAGTTCGCCCGCCTTGACCTGCATCTTGCGCCGCAGGTACTGGCTCCAGGCACCGGGGGTGGAGCCCAGGTCCACCACCAGCTGACCGGGCTTGATCAGCTTGAAGGTCTCGTCGATTTCCTTCAGCTTGTAAGCGGCGCGGGCGCGGTAGCCCTCATGCTTGGCCAGCTTGACATACGGGTCGTTGACATGGTCATTGATCCAGGCCCGATTGACCTTGCTGCCCTTGGTCTTTGACTGTCCCTTGGTCTGGGGCTTTGTGTTTTCGCTTGGATTTGCCATCGTCACCGATAATACAGTCATGCCCCTCATACAACTGACCCCTGCCCAGCGCAAAGAACATCGGGCCGAAGCCCATCACCTGGACCCCGTCGTGATGGTTGGCGGCGACGGCCTCACAGAGGCCGTGAAGAAAGAAACCGGCCTGGCACTGAACGCCCATGGCTTGATCAAGGTGCGGGTTTTTTCGGACGACCGTGCTGCGCGCGAAATCATGTTTCAAACTTTGGCCAATGAGCTGGACGCAGCGCCCATCCAGCATATCGGCAAGCTGCTGGTGCTGTGGCGTCCCAAGCCCGAGAAAGAGCGTGCTGCGCCAGACGAAGACCGCATGCCCGGCCCGCGTGATTTCAAGGTGCTCAAGTACAGCAAGCGCGGTGGCCAGCGGCCCGAGGTGAAGACCCTGCGCGTGCTGGGTAACCAGCGGCTGACAGCCGGTGGTGAGATCAAACGGGCGAAGCCCAAGCAAATCAGCCTCAAAAAGCGCAGCCAGACCTGAACCGCTCAGGCCGCCATGTCAGGGCCGATGCAGGCCGGCCGGGTGGCTTTCAGTTTCTATCGCGCGCCAGTTTCCAGAGCGTCGCACCGGCGCACAGCCACTGCACCAGGTACATGGCGCTGCCCACGGCGTGCCACAGCTTCAGGTTCTCACGGGCAATGATTCGCGGGGCTACGGCAAACTCGACCAGAAAAGCCAGAAGCAACCCACCCGCTATAAAAATAGTAGCTGGGTAAGCCCTGTATTCGGGGTCTGGAGGCCTATTTTGCCTTGAAATCATGAGCAAAAACAGCCCGCAGGCACCTGAAACCCAGGTTTGCGCCGTGAACAGTTTGGCCGCCATGCCGCCCGCCATGGCAGGCGTGGGCAAATGCGCGAACAGCAAGGGCACGACCCCAAAGCCCAGGGTAGTCAAACTACCCCACCAGAGTGCGGCCAGCCAGATCGGCCAAATTGAAGGGCGCGTCATCGGTGCCGTCGCGGGCAGGATTTGCGGGGCCAAAATCAAATGCCTCAAATGCCCCAGAGGCCTCAGATATAGCTGACGTCAATCACTTCGTAGTGCCGCAATCCACCGGGCGCCTGCACCTCAGCGGTGTCACCCGCTTCCTTGCCGATCAAAGCGCGTGCAATGGGTGAGCCGATGTTGATCAGACCCAGCTTCAAGTCAGCCTCGTCTTCGCCCACGATCTGGTACTTCACCCTTGCGCCGGAGCTTTCATCTTCCACCTCGACAGTCGCGCCAAACACCACCTTGCCACCGGCGTTGAGTTCGCTCGGGTCAATGACCTGGCAGACCGACAGCTTGCCCTCCACCTCCTGAATGCGGCCCTCAATGAACCCCTGGCGGTCCTTGGCGGCTTCGTACTCTGCGTTTTCGCTCAGGTCGCCCTGCGCGCGCGCCTCGGCAATCGCACCAATCACCCAGGGACGTTCGACGGTTTTGAGCTTGTGCAACTCGGCTTTGAGCTTTTCAGCGCCGCGCTTGGTAATCGGGATGGTGGCCATAGGAAAGAGAGGAAAACAGGGTTCAAAAGTAGCGGGGACAGAGCAGCGCATGGCGCCAGTCTGTCCCCGGTGAAGTGTGGATTATGCCAAGAGTCGCAGTGCGTTTCAGGCCAGCAGGCAGGCCACGCGTGTTTGCGGGCTCACAGGCCGCAGTTCGGGCGTTGCCAGGGCGCAGCCTGGCTCTGCGATGGGGCAACGCGTGCGAAACGTGCAACCAGACGGCGGGTTCACCGGCGACGGCAGGTCGCCCTGCAGCAACAGTATTTTTTTGTCGCGCTCAACTCGCGGGTCCGGCACGGGAATGGCGGACAGCAGTGCCCCGGTGTACGGATGACGCGGGCTGGCGTAAAGCGCCTGCTTGTCAGCCAATTCCACGGCCCGCCCAAGGTACATCACCATGATGCGCTGGCTGATGTGCTTCACCACGGCGAGGTCATGGGCGATGAATACCAGGGCCAGCCCCATTTGCGCCTGCAGTTCCCTGAGCAGGTTGATGATCTGCGCCTGGATCGACACATCCAGTGCCGAAACGGGTTCATCACAGATCACAAGCCGGGGTTCCAGCACCAGCGCCCGCGCGATGCCGATGCGCTGGCATTGCCCGCCCGAAAACTCATGCGGGTAGCGGTTGATTTGTTGCTCGGTCAACCCCACACGCGCCATCATCGCCCGGACTTTATGCATTTTCTCGGCCTGGGGCATGGCCGGAAAATGCGTGCGCAACGGCTCGGCAATCAGTTGGCCCACCGTCATGCGGGGGTTCAGTGAAGCCAGCGGATCCTGAAAAATCATCTGCACGTCTTTGCGCACCCGCTGCCAGGCGGCCCGATCATGGCTTTTCAGATCATGGCCCTGAAAGGCGATGGAGCCAGAGGTTGCCGGGATCAGGTTCAGCAGCGCGCGTGCCAACGTGGATTTGCCGCAACCCGATTCACCCACGATGCCCAGTGTTTCGCCGGCAAAAATATCCAGAGAAACACCATCCACCGCCT
>JANOAP010000689.1:0-3194 GCA_031411175.1 Rhodoferax sp.
CCATCACCGTGACCAACATGGCCGAGCTGCTGGCGGCCTGTGCCGACAAAGGCCACAAAGTCATCATGAAAGAGCGTGAGTTGCGCCCCGGTGTACGCATCGGCATGGTGGCGGACCCGGACGGCAACTGGGTGGAGTTTCTGGCGATTGGGTGAGAATCATGGTGATGACGGCGGCGGACCTAATTGCCCCTGCCAGGACGCAACCGTCTCCTTGATGATGCCCGACACGATCCGGCTGACCTGAGTGCTGTGTCCTTGTTTGGGCATAGCCAGTGTGACGTACCGCTTCAGGTCGGGGCCGACGACCTTTGCAGCTTGGAGTTGCCCCGTTCGCAGCTCCGCATCTACAGAAAATGGCCCCAGCAGGGCATACAGATGCTTGTTGGAAGCAATGACTTCCTTTTGAACCCGGAGTGAGTCGGCTTCAACTTCCGCAGTGAGCTGAAAGCCTTTGCTGCGGGCCGTTTCATCGAGTACCGACCGCCAGTGGGATGGCCGCCGTGGCAGCACCAAGGGCAGTCCTTCGAGCCGTTTGAAGTCAATGGTGCTGCCATGGGTGAGTGACAGGCCGGGGCTGGAAACCAGATAAGTGTTGGCCGTTGCCAAAAGCGTTTCATCCTGTCCATTGGGTTTTTCATACCGGAAAAGAATCGCCAGATCAACGCTTCCCGTATCAAGCAGCGTATCAAGTTCACCACCCTGCCCTTCCCGGATATTCAGCCGGATTTTGGGGTACTCCGCGTACAGGCGCTTGAATACCTGGGTCATCAACGGGTGCGCCGCCGATGGAAGGATGCCAACTTTCACCTGACCCATGGGCACTTTTGAAGATTGTTTGATGTCCGCGAAAAACCCTTCGCTCTCCCTGATCCACTGCCGCGCACGCTTCTCCACGAATTCACCAAACTCGGTGAGCACAACACCTCGCCCCGTGCGCCGGAACAGGGGGCTGCCGCACTCCTTTTCCAGATCGCTGATTTGACGGCTGATGTGTGACTGCACCGTTTGCCGTTCAGCGGCAACGCGGGACAGGCTGCCCATTTCCGCTACCTCCAGAAAAAGACGGAAGTCGTTGATGTGCATTCATTTCTCCGGTCATGCCTTTTTTGGCAACTCTGAAATCTCTAACTGTATTCTATGCAGATGCCTTTTGAAATTCTAGACTCTCGCTCATAGAACAGATGCATCGATGGGCGGTGCAGTTTTACGAGGAGACAAGTATGCGTTTTGTGAGCTTTGAGTTTCGAGGTACACCGACCTACGGGCTCTGGAAGGATGAGGGTTCCTGGCTGCAGGTGCCGGCGGATTTTGAGGCCCGGTATCCGGACCTTAAATCCGTCATCGCGGCGGGGAAGCTCGAAGAGCTGGAAGTCGCAACGGAGAAAAATAGCAATTTACAGACTGCGTCTACAGCCCGCCTGCTGCCGGTGATTCCCAATCCTGGCAAGGTCTTTTGTGTGGGCCTGAATTACAAGACTCACGTTGCCGAGACCAAGCGCGCTGACAGCGACTACCCGTCCATCTTCACGCGATTTGCGGACAGCTTGTCCGCGCACAATGCCCCGCTGCCACACCCCAGGGAGACAACACGCTTTGACTTTGAAGGCGAGTTGGCAGTCATCATTGGCAAGGATGGAAGAAACATCACACAAGCAGATGCTTTTGAACACATCGCCGGTTATGCCTGCTTCAATGATTCAACCGCAAGAGACTGGCAGCGCCACACCCACCAATGGACTCCGGGGAAAAACTTTCCGCTGACCGGGCCATTCGGCCCCTTCATGGCGACACGCAAGGCTATACCTGATGTGGACAAGCTCACCCTGGAAACTCGCCTGAATGGCACGGTTATGCAATATGCGCCGCTGTCAGACCTGATCTTCACACTGCCCGTGATCATTGAATACCTCTCGGGCTTTACCCCTTTGTCCCCCGGAGATGTCATCGCCACCGGCACGCCCGGTGGTGTGGGTGATCGCCGGGTGCCACCGGTTTACATGCAGGCAGGCGACGTGATTGAGGTCGAAATCACAGGGCTTGGCACTCTTCGCAATATTGTTACCAAAGCGGCCTGAGGAGATATTCAAATGACAAAACTCAATAACTCGCTGCGCATTGCAGTTGATATCGGCGGCACTTTCACAGATCTGGCTTGTTTTGACGAGGCCACCGGGAATATCTCATTTGGCAAAGCCCTCTCTACGCATGGTCAACTGGTGAATGGAATTCAAAACACGCTGGATGGTGCCGGTGTTGACCTTACCAACGGCTACCTGTTTTTGCATGGGTCAACGATTGTGATCAATACCTTGCTGGAACGCAGTGGTGCCAAGACAGCACTCCTGATAACCGAGGGTTTTCGCGACATTTATGAAATCGGACGGGTCAACCGGCCGGATGCCTACAACCTGTTCTTCTCCAAACACGTGCCTTTGGTACCACGGTCACTCAGGTTTGAAGTGTCAGAACGCTTGCGGGCAGACGGATCCCTGCACAAGCCGCTGGACGAGAAGGCGGTGCGCGAACTGGCACGCGAATTGAAGTCTCAGCAAGTTGAGGCCGTTGCGGTGTTGTTGCTGCACTCTTACCGCAACCCCGAGCACGAGCGCCGGGTCAAGGCCATTTTGCAGGAAGAGATTCCTGGTGCATTCGTCACTGCATCGCATGAGCTCTCACAGGAATACCGCGAATTCGAACGCGTCTCTACGGCTGTTGCGAATTCCTATGTAGGGCCGCGAGTGTCAGAGTACCTTGGAGAGTTGGAGCAGCACCTGGGTGACAAAGGCTTCAAGGGTGATTTTTATGCAGTGCAGTCAACCGGTGGATTGTTTCCTGTGGAACACGCACGCCGTGACTGCGTTCGTATGCTGGAGTCGGGTCCCGCAGCGGGTGTGATTGGTGCCCAGGCCATCTGCGCACAGCTGGGCATGCCCGATTCGATTGCCTTTGACATGGGTGGTACGACGGCCAAGGCAGGCGTCATCAGTGAAGGGCGACCACTGACAACAGGCAGCGCCCTCATTGGCGGCTATGAAAAAGCCCTTCCCATCCAGATTCCGATGATGGACATCTTCGAGGTGGGAACCGGCGGCGGTTCGATTGCCCGCTTGGAGCTTGGCAATTCCCTGCGTGTTGGTCCTCGCTCCGCAGGCAGCATGCCCGGCCCCGTGTGTTATGGCCGGGGCGGCACCG
>JANOAP010000690.1:0-14803 GCA_031411175.1 Rhodoferax sp.
CTGCGAGAGCGCATCCACACCCGCGCGCACCACCAGGCACAGGTTGAAAAACAGATTGCCGTACAGCAGCAGCCACGGTGTGTCTTGCAGCGCAGTGCCCATGTCAAAACCCAGCGAAGATGACCAGCCGCTAACCAGGCCACGCGGCCCCCACAAGGCCAGCACACCGAGCCCGGCCACCAGCGGCGGCACCACGAATGGCAGCATCAGCAGGCGCAACACCAGCGAGCGGCCTGCAAACTGGTAGCGTGCTAGCACCCAGGCCACGGGCAGGCCCAGCAACAGGGCCAGGGCACAGGTTAGCGCGGCCTGCAGGAATGACCACAGCACGCGCCAGCGCAGGTAGTCGTCTTGCCACATCGTCGCGATCAAACCTGTGGGCGCATGGGCCCAGCCCTCCATCAGGATGCGCAACAGGGGGGCCAGCAGCATGACGGCCAGAAACCCGGCCGGCAACAATCCCAACGCAAACAGCCGGTTCTTCAACACCTGGGCATTCCGCTACTTCAAAACCACACGGGTCCAGTGGCTCACCCACTCACTGCCTTTGTCGGCAATGGTTTGGGGCGTCGGGTTGTCAAACGCGGGGGGCTCCACCGCGTGGCGCATGGCGTCAACGCGTGGCACGCCGGGCTCGGCCGGAAACATCCACATGCCGGTTTGCAGGGCCTGCTGCACAGCCGCTGAGCGCATGAATTCCATGAACTTCTGCGCCGCCTCACGCTGTGCGCCGCCCTTGACCAAGGCCACACCTTCAACCTGACGGAACACGCCGCCCTTGAGGGCGAGACTGCCTGTGGGTGGCTCGGTGATTTTTTCCTTGCTGTAGAACACTTCTGCGGCGGGGCTGCTGACATAGCTCACCACCAGCGGGCGGCTGCCACCATTGCGCGTGAATTCGGTGTAGTAGGCCTCGCTCCAGCCCTTGGTGACCTTCACACCATTGGCGCGCATGCGGGCCCACCAGTCAAACGCCGATGCCTCGCCCAGGCCTGCCACCGTGGCCAGCATGAAGGCATAGCCAGGGCTGGAGGTCGCCGGGTTCTGCACAGCCAACAGATTGCGGTAGGCGGGCTGCGCCAGGTCGTCCAGCGTTTTGGGCAGGGCAAGACCCTGTTTGCTGAACCAGGCGCGGTCATAGTTGAGCGTGACATAGCCGTAGTCCACCGGCATCACACTGGCCTGTGCGTCAGAGTCCAGTGGCACGGTTGAGGCGCGCTTCGCAGCAGAGCCGTTGTAAGGGTCCAGCACCTTTGCGGCAAGGGCCTTGGCAACCAGCGCGTTGTCCAGGCCGAACACCACATCGGCAATGGGCTGCGCGCGCGTCAGGATCAGCTTGTTGAGCATTTCCCCGGCATCACCGGCTTTGAGAACAACGAGCTTCACACCCGCGTCTGCTTCAAACTGGGCCAGCAAGGGCTTGGGCAACGAGAACGAGCTGTGCACGAGAACGCGAAGTTCCTGTGCGATGGCAGCGCCTGAGCACAGGAGCAACAAAAGGAGCGGGATCACGCCAATGCGGCGGGTCTTGAAAATGGTCTGCTTCATCGTGTTCCGTTCTTCAGCGCACCAGCAATGGGGCGCATGACGGGATGAAACCAGAAACCTGAGTAGCAACCTGCCATCACGCTCCCTACGCTGGCATGACCCAGATCAGGTGAGTGGGGTATTTCTCAGTCAGCCCTGCCTTGACAGCAGGACTGACACCCCCGGTGATATTGCACATTGTAGAGAATATGGCGCCGGTAGCATCACGATACGATCAGTCTCAAGAACACTGGTGCTTTGCTCGCCAAGGGTGATCGCCTTGGCACCGACATGTGACTGAATGTATCTGAGCCACCAGATTGGTCAATAGCGCGGAGTGCGAAAAAAGTCTCAGATTGGCGGGTTTTGTGGTGGCATCAATCCGCAACACGCTCCAGCCGGTGAACGCCGTTCTCGTGCAGCACCAGCACAGTGGCTTTGCCGGTGACATCGCGTTCAAACTGGAGTTCAGCGTTGACGGCTTCGTAGCGAAAGCGGTCTGGCTGACCTGCCATCGGGTACACCTGCAGACGCGGGAAGTTGGAGGACTTCACAGCGAGTTGCCCACGCTCTACCCTCACATTGAGCTCAATGGCATTGCGCAAAAATCGCGCAACACGGTAGGTGCCGGTCAGGCCGACGGTCACGCCTTCAGCAAGCAGCGCCTGCGGTGGCGCCGTCTCGTCGGTCCGGCTGGCATTGATGATGCGGCCAGCCTGTTCCAGCCGGATACCCTTGACTGCGCCATCGGTGCGGATGAAGGTCATCTGTGCGCCGCCAGCCGGTCGCGTGAAGACGTCGGTGTCCACGGGGATGTAGCCATTGAATGCGCTGCGGGTCGATCGCACAAAGAGTGTCTCGTTGTGGACCACCACGGTGAACGCCAGTTCCCGGTCAATCCGGTACACGCCAGCGTAGTCGCCCAGCAATTGCACTGCTACCGGCACCGGTGTACTGCGCACCGGGTATCGGCTGGCCCACAGAGTTGCACCGACTTGCGGCAGAGGGGACTGACGGTTGCTCACCAATGCAACCACCACCTCATTCGTGTCGGGATACAGCGTGAGCAAGGCGCGGTAGCCGCCAGTCAGACCATCGTGTGAAAAACTCACCTTGCCGGACGGCCCCACGACAAAGATCGCATGACCGATCCGCCCGCCCTCATAGGTGCCCAAGGGTGTCACCAGCCGCTCAGCCGCAGCACCCAACGGGCCATTTCGGCCCGCCAGAATGGCGCGACCGAACAGCAGCATGTCGTGAGGTGTGGAGCGTAGGCCGCCCGCGCCCGCAAAAGCTTTCATGTCCCAAACGGGCGCGTCCAGGCGGCCATCGAAGGGCGGGGTCAACCGTGACGCCTTGTCACCCAGCGTCACCACGGTATCGCTCATGCCGAGTGGACCAGTGATGCGTTCACGCACCAGGTCTTCCCACGGCTTGCCATACCGGTCAGACAACAATTCACCCAGCACGGCAAAGCCATAGTTGCTGTAAAGCGCCATGCACGGCGGTGCCCGTGACACCGTCTGGCTTGCCTGAGCCGCCCACAGTTTGGCGCGATCATCTTCGCGAATTTGTGCGACCACTGCCGCACCGTTCAGGCCTTTGCCGTACTGCCTGGGCAAGCAGGACGAATGCGTCAGCAACTGTTGCAGAGTGATGGCGGCTACATCAGGCGACGCGAAGCTGACCTTGCCTTGCAGCAACTTGCCCAACGTGTCACCCAAGGCCAGATCGCCCTGCTCGACCGCCTGCGCGATTAACAGACCGGTGAACACCTTGCTGATGGAGCCGATTTCGAACAGGGGCTGTTGTTGTGGCGTGGTCGGCGCAGATGCCTCCGGCGCACCATCCTGAACCCAGCCATAGGTTGCATTGCCGTTGCGCCATATGCCCACGGCGGCCACGCCGCGTTCCGGGCCAAGCGCCGCTTTGGCCAGCGCCACAGGGTCGGTGGCAGTGCTGAGGCCCTGCGCATGCACTGCTAGGCCCAGCGCCAGCAGACACCCTGCGGCAAACCTCGTCAACCACACGCGCCTCACACGCCTGCCCCCATCAATTGCGCAAACCGATGCACGTCCACATTGCCCCCGCTGATGATGATGCCCACGCGCTTAGCCCGGAGTGGTAAACCCGAATGCAGGGCTGCCGCAAAACCCAAAGCGCCGGTGGGCTCCACCAGCATCTTCATGCGCTCTGCAAAAAATCGCATGGCCTCGACCAACTGGCCATCCGTCGCGGTCAGCACATCGTCGACATCACGGCGGATCACGGCGAAGTTGAGTTCGCCCACATACTGGGTTTGCGCACCATCGGCAATGGTTTGCGGCGTGGCGATGCGGATGATGCGGCCGGCACGAAACGACTGCTGGCCATCGTTACCGGCTTCGGGCTCCACACCATACACCTTGCAGCCGGGCGACAGCGCACGCGCTGCCAGCGCCGAGCCCGCCAGCAAACCACCACCGCCCATGCACACAAACAAACAGTCCAGCGGCCCCACCTCGTCAAACAACTCTTTGGCCGCCGTGCCCTGGCCAGCGATGACATCAGCATGGTCAAACGGCGGGATCATGGTCAGGCCGTGCTGTGCGGCCAGCGCCTGCATCATGGCCTCGCGGTCGTCCTTGAAACGGTCATACAAAATGACTTGTCCGCCCCCGCCGGCCTGTAAACCCGCAGCCACATAGCCGCGTGTGGCCTCAATCTTCAGCGGTGGTGCGTCCAGTGGCATCAGGATGGTCGTGGCGATGCCCAGCAAGCTGCCCGACAGGGCCACAGCCTGCGCATGGTTGCCGGAAGAGAAACACACCACACCCGCCTTGCGCTGGCGCTCATCAAGCTGTGCCAGCGCGTTGTACGCCCCGCGAAACTTGAACGCGCCCATGCGCTGAAAGTTTTCGCATTTGAAAAACAGGTTGGCACCCAGCATAGCGTCAGCCGTGGCAGAACGCATCACCGGCGTGCGGTGAGCGTGGCCCTCAAGGCGCGTGGCAGCGGCCACCACATCGGCATAGGTAGGAGGTAATTGCATGGTGCTCAATATACTGTCTTGTGCCTGCCTACCCAGCCGCAATAGCTGCACCATGACCTCATCGGGAAATTATGGGTGTCGAAATCTCCAAGAATCTAAAAAATATCATTTTGATATAATTTGGCCATGCACGTCATCTCCATCAAAATGCTACGTGCGTTTTGGCAGAAACACCCGCAGGCCGAAAGGCCGCTACGTGAATGGCATTCAATTTTGGAGCATGTGGAGTTCAGGGATTTCAGCCATATCCGTGAGTTTTTCAATTCGGCGGACTATGTGTCCCCCTATACGGTTTTCGATGTAGCGGGCAATCATTACAGGGCAGTGGTCATTGTTCGGTACAGGTTCAAAAAAATATACATCCAGAAGGTCATGACCCATAGGGAATACGACGACTGGAACAAGCTACATCGCAAAGGCAAGGCGTAATCATGCAGACCGCTCAGAGTCAGTTTGACATTCGGGCCATCCAGGCATCCTGGCAGGCTTTTGACACCATGGCGCATCTTCGGCCTATTCACAATGAGGCGGACTATGAGCGCATGCTGTCCATGATGAACTTCCTGCTGGATGCGGCAGGAGATGATGAGGACCATCCGCTGTCGGGACTGCTGGACCTGGTCGGTGATCTGGTGTATCGGTACGAGCAGGAACACCACGCCATTGAGCCCGCCGAGCCGAAAGATGCGCTGCGCTATCTGATGGACGCACGTGGCTTAAAGCAGGAAGACCTGTCATCCATTGTTCCCCAGGGAAATCTGTCGGCCATTCTGGCGGGCAAACGCAAGATCAGCGCAGCACTGGCTGGCAAGCTGGGCAAGTTCTTTGGTATCAACGCCTCTGTTTTTGTGCCTGCTTGAGTGACCACGACCGGTCGCCTTGTGGCGACAACCAGCCTGTTGAATCTCGCGCTACTGAAAACCTTCTCATGGCAGGAGCTTCGCCATCACCCCTGGCGCAATGCAGCGGCGGCTGTGGCGGTGATGCTGGGTGTGGCGCTGGCATTTTCGGTGCACCTGATCAATGCGTCGGCGCTCGACGAGTTTTCTCAGGCCGTGCGGTCCATCAACGGGCAGCCTGACCTGGAGCTGCGCTCGGCCCAGGGCAGCTTTGACGAAGCCGTATTTGCCCGTGTCGCCAATCATCCGCAGGTAGCCCATGCGTCACCGGTTCTGGAAATCAACACTTATGCCGTCACGCCGAAGGGAGACCCCAGCGCACTGACGGTGGTGGGCGTGGACGCGCTGGCGGTGGGGTATGTGGCACCGGGGCTGATGCCAATACCCACTCGGACACCGGACACCACGGGTGAAGTAACAGCCGACCGGTTCGCCATCTTCGCGCCAGACACGGTGTTTTTGAACGCGGCTGCGCAGGCTTTGCTTCCTGCGTCTCAAACCAGCTCGCCGCTTCAGGTGCAATCGGGTCTGGCGTTGTTGAACGTGAAGGTCGCAGGCACCGTGGGCGCCGGTGGCAAACCCCTGGCGGTGATGGACATTGCGGCGGTGCAAGACCTGTTTGGCCGCACGGGTCAGCTCTCGCGCATTGATGTCAAGCTCAAAACCGGGGCCGACCGCAACGCGCTCATGGCGTCTTTGCAAGGCGCACCGGGCTGGCCCGGGGACGTGACGGCGGCGTTGCCCGGCGACGCCGCTGCGCGCATCAGCAATCTGTCGCGCGCTTACCGGGTCAACCTGACCGTGCTGGCGCTGGTGGCGCTGTTCACCGGGGCATTTCTGGTGTTTTCGGTGCTGTCGCTCAGCGTGGCCAAGCGCGCCCAACAGTTTGCCCTGCTGGGGGTGCTGGGCCTGACCGGCAAAGAACGCCTGCGCCTGGTGCTGCTGGAGTCGGGCGTGCTGGGGCTGGTGGGCAGCGTCGCAGGCATCGCGCTGGGTACTGCGCTGGCGGCACTTGCCCTGCGCGTGCTGGGCGGCGACCTGGGCGGCGGCTACTTTGCGGGCGTGGCACCCGCCTTGCAGTGGAGCAGCCCCGCCGCGCTGGTGTATGCGGGCCTGGGCCTTATCGCGGCGCTGGTGGGCGGCTGGTGGCCCGCTCGGCAAGCGCAAAAGCTGCCACCTGCCCAGACGCTCAAAGGCCTGGGTGCAACACCGGTCAACCGCAAAGGCCACTGGATCAGTATTATTTTGATAGCTAGTGGAGCCCTTCTGGCGGGGGCTCCAGCCGTATTTGGCATACCACTGGCGGCTTACGTGTCGGTCGCGCTGCTGTTGATCGGCGGTATCACGGCCCTGCCCCGGCTGATTGCGCTGCTGCTAGACCGCATCAGCCCCTGGGTGGCCCAGCGCCTGCTGCCCCTGCTGGCGGTGGAGCGCGCACGCCGGGTGCGGACCAGCGCCAGCGTGGCGGTAAGTGGCGTGGTCGCCTCGCTCAGTCTGGCCGTGGCGTTGACCGTGATGGTGGCAAGCTTTCGCGACTCGGTCACGCACTGGCTGGACGTGGTGCTGCCCGCCGATTTGTATGTGCGCACCGCCAGTGGCACCAGTGCGGGCGACACGGTGTACTTTCCGCCTGAATTTGTGCAGGCCGTCAGCCAGGTTGCTGGTGTGAAGCGGGTCGGCACCCAGCGCACGCGCGCCCTGCTGCTGGACCCCAGCCGCCCGCCGGTCACGCTGATCGCGCGGGCGCTTGACGACCCCGCAGGCAGCCTGCCGCTGGTGGGCAACCCGCTGCCGGTGCCACTGGGCCAGATCGGCATCTATGTGAGCGAAGCCATGGTGGACTTGCATGGCGCGCAGCCAGGCCACCCTTTTCCCAAGCTATTGAGTGCTCTAGCCCCCGTAGAACGGGCTCAGAAAGCTACTTTTTTTGTAGCAGGCGTGTGGCGTGACTATGCCAGACAGTCGGGTGCGGTTGCGATCAGCCAGCGCGACTTCGAGCGCCTCACAGGCGACCAACGCGTCAACGACCTGGCCCTGTGGCTTGACGATGGCACCAACGCGGCCATAGTGCAGCAAGCCATTCGCGCCCTGGCAGACCAAGGGGCTGGCGGTGCCGCAGCGTCTGCGGGCAATCTGATCGAGTTCGCCTCAAGTACCGAAATCCGGGCCGTGTCGCTGAAGATTTTTGACCGCAGTTTTGCCGTGACCTACTGGCTGCAATTTGTAGCGATTGGCATCGGCCTGTTTGGCGTGGCTGCCAGCTTCAGCGCGCAGGTGCTGGCGCGGCGCAAAGAGTTTGGCCTGCTGGTGCATCTGGGGCTGACCCGCAGCCAGGTACTGGCCGTGGTGGCCGGTGAAGGACTGGCCTGGACGGCCATTGGCGCGGTGGCGGGGCTGGCGCTGGGGCTGGCCGTGTCCGTCGTGCTGGTGCACGTGGTCAACCCCCAGAGCTTTCACTGGACGATGGACATGGCCCTGCCGGGCTGGCGTCTGGCAGGGCTGTGCGCTGCGGTGGTTGTGGCGGGCACGTTGACTGCGTGGCTGGCGGGGCGCGCCGCTGCCGGCCGCGATGCGGTGCTGGCGGTCAAGGAAGACTGGTAGGCCGTCATTCAGATTTGATATTGGCCGCCTTGGCCACACCCGCCCAAAGTTCAATCTCGGTGGCGATGGTTTTGGCGAAGGTTTCAGAGTTGCCCGTATCCGCCGTGACCGCCAGGGCGGCAAGTCGGGCGCGCACATCCGGGTCGCGCAGCGTCTTGGCCAGCTCTTCCTGCAAGCGTTTCACGATGGGGGCGGGGGTGGCAGCAGGTGCCAGCAAACCTGTCCACAAGGTGATGGAAAAGTCCGGCACGCCCGCTTCACTCATGGTGGGTACGTTGGGATACGCCGGGGCGCGCTGTGGCCCGGTGGCAGCCAGCGGCCGGATGCGTCCGGCCCGGATCAGCGCATCGGCCGAGCTGGGGTCGGCAATGGTCATCATGACGTCCCCTGTGGCCACGGCCAGAGACGATTCGTTGGCACCTTTGTACGGTATGTGCACGAACTTGCTTCCGGTGCGCAGGTTGAACAGCTCGGACGCAAATTGAAACGATGCGGCACTGGAGCCATAGTTGGCCTTGTCGGGGCTGGCCTTGGCCGCGTCGATCAAATCCTTGACGGTCTTGATCGGGCCATTGGCGTTGACCACCAGCATCAGCGGAAACGCGCCGATGAGCCCGATGGGCGCAAAGTCTTTTTGCGGTGAATACGGCAGCTTGGGGTACAGGGCCGGATTGAACACCAGCGGGCCGCTGGGCCCCATCAGCAGGGTGTAGCCATCGGGCGCGGATTTGGCCACGTGTTCGGCAGCAATGATGGACGCGGCACCGGGCTTGTTGTCAATCACCACCGGTTGGCCCAGATTGTCAGACAGCTTTTGGGCCACGATGCGCACGATCACGTCGTTGCCGCCGCCCGCTGCATAGCCCACCACGATGCGTACCGGCTTGGCCGGAAACGTGGCTTGCGCCCCTGCGGGCGCGGCCATGGCGACCATCAGGCTGGCGCTGGCTGCGACGGTCCATTTGAGGCTCAATTTGACGTTGTTCATTCGTGTCTCCGGTAGGTTTTGGGAATTCGGTGGGTACGATTCAAAACGATTTGATGCGTGCCACCAGCACAGCGGCCTGGCCCGCATCCACGGCATCCAGGCAGCGTGCAATAGCGGCAGAGATGTCTGCGGGGTCTGTCACCGTCTCCCCATGGGCACCAAAGGCTTGCGCCACCTGGGCAAAGTCGCGCTTTCCGCTGCCTAGGCGGGCCTGAAACTGACCGGTCTGCGCGGCCACGCCTTCAGGGTACATGCGCAGCGTGGCTTCCTTGACGGCCTGCCAGCCGCCGTTGTCCAGCACCAGGGTGAAGATGGGCAGGCCATATTGCTCGGCCACTGCATAGACCGAGGTGGGTGTTGAAAAATGAAAGCCACCGTCGCCCACAATCTGGATTACCCGCTGGCCTGGCCGCGCCAGCCGCGCACCCAAGGCCATGCCGCCGCTATAACCCAGGCCGCCACCGGCGCTGGAAATCAGCGTGAGGGGCAGATCACGCGCAATCTGGTTCAGCACTGTGGGCGCGTTGCGAATGGCTTCGTTGACGATGATGTCGTCTTCGCGCAAGGCCAGGTTCAGGGCTGCACACACATGTGCTGGCGACAGCGCATTGACCTCACCGGGGTGGCTGGCAGCAGCAGCCGCACTGGCCAGGCGCGTGGCTTTGGCAGCCGCAAGCTTCCGCATGCGGGCCGCCACACGTGCATCAAAGTCAGGCTGGCTGGACCGCAGTGCGTTGACGGCCTCCAGCACATCTGCCAAGGCACTGGCGCAATCCACCGCGTGGCGCTGGTGCGAGGCAAAGCCCCACATCGGGAGGTCTTTCTTGACCGCATCCACATCCAGATGAACCCAATGCGTCTCGGGGTTGCTGGCACCCGCCTTGGGCAGCCACGGCACGTCCACGTCCAGCAGTAGCCCCACGTCGGCATCGCGCAGCGCGGTGCTGGCGTCAAAGCCCGCAAAGCACGGCGAGCTGCGTGGCAGGCACAGGTAGGACGGCGATGATTCATACACGGCCATACCACACGCCTGCGCCAAGGCATCCAGCGCAGCAGGCGCTGCCGGATTGCGGCCCAGGTAGGCCGTGATGGCGATGGGTGCGGTCGCCTGCATCAGGCGCTCGGCAATGGCAAATGCCTGCTGGCGTGTCAGGCCGGGGGACGCCACCGCGCCATAGCCAGACGCGCCGTAGCTCTGGATGGCTGCGTTGTCCCATGGCTCTGCCAGCGTTTCACGTGGCAATGACATGAAGACCGGGCCCGGCGATTCGCTGTGCATGACCGTGTGAGCGCGACGCAAGGCCTCTTTGACCACTACGCCACTGGGCAGGTTGTATTCCCACTTCACATAGGGGCGCACCAAGCTGCCCAGATCAAACGGGTCCTGCACAAAATGCACGTAGTTGTCACGCGAGCCCGGCAACTCGCCATGCAGGGTGTGCGGTGCCCTGCCCGCCATCAGCAGCACTGGCAGGCGGCTGCGGCACAGGTTGTGCATGCCCATGGCCGCGTTGGCGGTGCCTGCGTCCACGTGCACCAGCACGGCCTGGCCGCGCCCTGTCATCGCGGCATAGGCACCCGCCATGTGGATGGCCACGTTCTCATGCGGACACAAAATCAATTGCGGGTGGCTGCGACCCGCCTGGTTCCAGCGGGCCAGCTCTTCAATGATGGAGGCATGGTCGGTACCCAGATTGCAGAATAGGTAGTCGATGCCCAATTCAACCAGGCCTTCCAGGAAATAGTGCGCGGTGGTGTGCGTGGTCATTGACGTGGTCATTGGGTTGGCGGGGAAAAAATTCGGCAAACTTGCGATGAAGTGGTTCGAAAGTCTAAACCCGCCACCGGTTGCGCAAAGGCATGCAAACCCTTGTGCAAAAGTCTTTTCCAAACCGCGCCACAATGCTGGCATGCCTACCCCACGCACCCCCAACCCGTCATGGCTCAGCACCGCCATCACGCGCATCGAGGCTGATTTTCAGCGCAGTGCCGACACCCACCTCATCGCCCTGCCGCTGCCCATTTTTGAGGATTGCGGCATTGACTTGTATCTGAAAGACGAGTCCACCCACCCCACCGGCAGCCTGAAGCACCGGCTGGCGCGTTCGCTGTTTCTTTATGCGCTGTGCAATGGCTGGGTCGCTGAAGACACCACGATCATCGAAGCCTCCAGCGGCTCCACAGCCGTGAGTGAAGCCTACTTTGCCAAGTTGCTGGGCTTGCCCTTCATCGCCGTGATGCCGCGCAGCACGTCGCCCGAGAAAGTGGCGCAGATCACGTTTTACGGCGGGCGCTGCCACTGGGTGGACAAGGCGTCTGACGTGTACGCCGAAGCGCAGCGCCAAAGTGATGAGGCCGGTGGCCACTATATGGACCAGTTCACCTATGCCGAGCGCGCCACCGACTGGCGTGGCAACAACAACATTGCGCAAAGCCTGTTCACCCAAATGGCCCATGAGCGCCACCCTGTGCCGCGCTGGATTGTGGTGGGTGCAGGCACCGGCGGCACCAGCGCCACGATGGGCCGCTTTGTGCGCTACCAGCGACATGCCACCCAGGTGTGTGTGCCGGACCCCGAAGGCTCGGTGTTTGGCGAATTTCACCGCACGGGCAACGCCGCCCTGACCGCGCCGGGCTCGCGCATTGAAGGCATTGGCCGCCCACGGGTGGAAGCCAGCTTTGTGCGCACTGTGGTTGACCGCATGATGGAAATCCCGAATGTCGAATCCGTTGCCGCCATGCGCGTGCTGTCAGGTCTGCTGGGGCGCAAGGTGGGGCCATCCACCGGTACCAATTTTGTGGGCATGCTGGCGCTTGGCCAGGAGATGCGCGCGCTGAAGCAGACCGGCTCCATCGTGTCCCTGCTGTGCGATTCGGGCGAGCGCTATCTGCCCACCTACCACGACGCCCAATGGGTTGCGGACAACTTTGGGGATTGCGCGGCGGCAGTGGCACGCATTGAAGCCTTGCTGGGTTGAGATGCCCAGCATCCTACCGCTCGCCCCATGCCGTTGTTAAAGAGCCCTTGCAGCACAGCCCGCCGTGCGCTGCTGCTGGCCGGCCTGAGTGCTGCGTTTGACACCCACGCCCTGCCCGCCAAAGCGCTGACTTTTCCACGCGACTACGGCAGCCACCCTGACTTTCGCACCGAGTGGTGGTACGTCACGGGTCACGCCAAGGCGGGGCAACGCGAGTTTGGTTTTCAGGTCACGTTTTTCCGCTCCAGAGTAGACGGCACGCAGGGCATGACCTCAAAGTTCGCAGCCAAGCAATTGATCTTTGCGCACGCTGCCGTCACCGATGTTCAGGGCAGGAAGCTGCTGCACGACCAGCGCATCGCCCGTGAGGGGTTTGAGGTAGCCACAGCAGACACCGCTGATACGCATGTGCGGTTGGGCGACTGGTCGCTCAAACGTGAGGCTTCTGGCTACCGGGCACAAGTGGCAGGCGGTGACTTCAAGCTCGCGCTGGCTCTGACGCCTTCACAACCGGTGCTGCTGCAAGGCGACAAGGGCTTATCACGCAAAGGGCCGGAAGCAAAGCAGGCCAGCTACTACTACAGCGAGCCCCAATTGGCCGCTGAGGGCGTCATCACCCTCAATGGTGCCGAAGTGGCAGTGAGGGGCACCGCCTGGCTGGACCACGAATGGAGCCAGGAGCTACTGCATCCGCTGGCGGTGGGTTGGGACTGGATTGGCATGAATCTGTTTGACGGCAGTGCGCTCACCGCATTCCAGTTGCGTGACAAACAAGGCAAGGCACTGTGGGATGGCGGCTCGTTTCGCGTCAAGGGTGGCAGCGTGCACCGGTTCAGCCCCGGCGAGGTGATCTTCAGCCGCCAGCGCAGCTGGAAGAGCCAGCCCAGCCAGGCCACCTACCCCGTGGAGTGGATCGTGCGCACGCCTGCCGACTTCTACACCGTCAAGTCCGTCATCGACAACCAGGAGCTGGACAGCCGCGCTTCCACCGGCGCGGTGTACTGGGAAGGCCTGAGTGATTTGTTTGACAGCAATGGCAAGCACGTAGGCCGGGGCTACCTGGAGATGACCGGGTATGCGAGCCGGTTGAGAATTTAACTTGGGAAGGCTTTCATGGCTTGGCAAGCGATGAAAAATTCCATTCACTGTCAAGGGCCTTTGACAACGGCAACGCCCCTCCGCGCGTTGATGGCGGGTGACCGTTGCACAAATGCAAATTGAACTTCCTTCAGGGGTTTCAGGTCATAGGGATAGGCAAGCATGCGATGTCAAAACTTGCTATGCTGAAAGTGTGATGACAACCAGGAGGTCTTATGGATGCGATTGGTAATTTTGTCGCCCGCTATGCGCGCAACCGCGAGGAAGAGCTCACGCTCGACCAGTACCTGGCAGAGTGCAAGCGTGAGCCGCTGGCCTATGCCAGCGCCGCAGAACGCATGCTCACGGCCATCGGTGAGCCGCAGATGCTGGATACCCGAAATGACCCGCGTCTGTCGCGCATCTTTGCCAACAAAGTTATCAAGATTTACCCCGCGTTTGCCGAGTTCTATGGCCTGGAGGATGCCATTGAACAAGTGGTGAGCTATTTCCGCCACGCGGCACAGGGCCTGGAAGAACGCAAGCAGATTTTGTATTTGCTGGGCCCTGTGGGTGGCGGCAAGAGCTCCATCGCCGAGCGGCTCAAGCAGCTCATGCAGCACGTGCCGTTTTACGCCATCAAGGGCTCCCCGGTCAATGAGAGCCCGCTGGGCCTGTTTGACGCGGCTGAAGACGGGCCGATTTTGCAGGCCAACTTTGGCATTCCAACGCGCTATCTGCAACGCATCCTGTCACCCTGGGCCGTCAAACGGCTGGACGAGTATGGCGGCGACATCCGCCAGTTCAAGGTGGTCAAGCGCTACCCCAGCATCCTCAAACAGATTGGCGTCTCCAAGACCGAGCCGGGTGACGAAAACAACCAGGACATTTCGTCCTTGGTGGGCAAGGTGGACATTCGCAAGCTGGAGAGTTTTGCGCAAGACGACCCCGATGCCTACAGCTACTCTGGCGGCCTGTGCCTGTCAAACCAGGGCTTGCTGGAATTTGTGGAAATGTTCAAGGCACCGATCAAGGTGCTGCATCCGCTGCTCACCGCCACCCAGGAGGGCAACTTCAAGGGCACCGAAGGTTTCGGCGCGATTCCATTTGATGGCGTGGTGCTGGCGCACAGCAATGAAAGCGAGTGGAAAGCCTTCCGAAACAACAAGCACAACGAGGCTTTCCTGGACCGCATCTACATCGTCAAGGTGCCGTACTGCCTTCGAGTCAGTGAAGAGGTAAAGATCTACGAGAAGCTGATCCGTGAGTCATCATTGGGTCTGGCCAAGTGCGCCCCCGGCACGCTGAAGATGATGAGCCAGTTTTCAGTGCTGACACGGCTGAAGGAACCTGAAAATTCCAGTCTTTACAGCAAGATGGAGGTCTACGACGGTGAAAGCCTGAAAGACACCGACCCACGTGCCAAGAGTTACCACGAATACCGCGACTATGCGGGTGTGGATGAGGGCATGAGCGGCGTCTCTACCCGGTTTGCATTCAAAATTTTGTCCAAAGTGTTCAACTTTGACAGCAGCGAAGTGGCAGCCAACCCGGTGCACTTGATGTACGTGCTTGAGCAGCAGATTGAACGCGAGCAGTTCCCCGCAGAGCTGGAACAAAAATACACGGGGTTCATCAAGGAACTGCTGGCACCCCGTTATGCCGAATTCATCGGCAAGGAAATACAGACGGCTTACCTTGA
>JANOAP010000691.1:0-5648 GCA_031411175.1 Rhodoferax sp.
TAAAAAAGACGAAAAGGAAATGGCCTCGCAGCGCGAGATTTTCCGCAAGGGCGCCGGTGTCAATGGCCTGACGCAAGAAAAAGCCGACGAAGTTTTTGACTTGATGGAGAAGTTTGCCGGTTACGGTTTTAACAAGTCGCACTCGGCTGCCTATGCGCTGCTGGCTTATCACACCGCCTGGCTCAAGGTGCATTACACCGCCGAATTTTTTGCTGCCAATATGACGGTGGAAATGGGCGACACCGACAAGCTGAAAATCCTGCACGGTGATGCGTTGAAGATGGGCATCGCATTCGAGTCACCCGACGTGAACCGGGGCGACTACCGTTTCGAGCCGACCGGTAACACCAGCGTGCGCTATGGTCTGGGTGCCATCAAGGGCACCGGTCAGCAGGCGATCGAGGCCATTGTGGCGGCGCGCCAGAGTGGCGGGCTGTTCACGTCGCTGTTTGATTTTTGCGTGCGGGTGGATCGCAGCAAGCTCAACAAGCGCTGTGTAGATGCGCTCATCAAGGCCGGTGCGTTTGACACCTTGCAACTCAACCGCGCATCTCTCATCGAATCGGTCGAGCGCGCGTTTGACTTTGCCGCAGCCACAGCAGCCAACGCCAACCAGACTGGCCTGTTTGACATGGGCGGTGAAGACGACCACGGTTCGAGCACGCAGGAACCCGACCTGGTGGAGGCCACACCGTGGGGCGTGAAGGAGCGCCTGACGTTTGAGAAAACAGCGGTGGGCTTTTACCTGTCTGGCCATTTGTTTGATGAGGTGGTGCTGGAAGTGCGCCGCTTTGCCAAGCGTCAGATTGAAGACCTGACCGACACGCGCGAGCCTCAGTTGCTGGCAGGCATCGTTACCGATTTTCGGGTGATCAACGGCCAGCGGGGCAAGCTGGCCCTGTTCAAGCTGGACGACAAGTCCGGCATGATCGAGGCGCGGGCCGATGAAGCCCTGATCAACGCCCACAAAAATCTGCTCAAGGAAGATGAACTCATCATCGTCATGGGCAAGCAGCAGCCAGACCGTTTCTCGGGTGGCATGCAACTCACCGTGACGCAAATCTGGGACCTGGACCAGGCGCGCTGCCGCTTCGGAAAGTATTTGCGCGTGGCAGTGAATGGCAGGGCACCCGACGTGGCGCGGCTGGTGAAGGAATTTCCGGCCCGGCGCGAGGCGACGGAGCAGGGCGATTTGATTCGTGGCCTGGCGGTGCGTCTGGCAGTGCACCGGCCCGGCGAGAGTTCCGGTGGCGCTGATTCGGGGGGGGCTGTGGCCGAGCTGCATTTGGGCGAAGCTGCCAGGTTCTTTCCCACAGATGCCGCCCTGGCGGGTTGGCGTGCGCAGGCCGATCAGGGCAGGTCAGTCATCGTTTACGAGTGAAAATGGCTCCTGGACCCTATTAAATCTAGATAGCTTGCTACGTTAACGATAGTGATTGAGCGAACTCACCGGCGGTCAAGGCCCGGTGCACTGGCCACTGGTCGGCATGGGCACCATGCCAGTAGACTGCTTCTGTGGCGGCCTGAAAAGCTGGCAGGTCCGCGGCCAGCCGCGCGCCCACCATGCCGGCCAGCACGTCACCGGTGCCTGCAGTCGCCAGGGCTGCGTTGCCGGTCGGGTTAATCACAGGCACCTCACCCCGTGCGGCGATCACGGTACCTGAACCTTTGAGGACGACGGTGCAGGCAAAGCGGTCGGCAAGTTGCTGGGCAGCGGCCAGACGGTCGTGCTGCACCTGGGCTGTGCCCATGCCCAGCAGGCGCGCGGCTTCCAGCGGGTGGGGCGTGAGCACGGTGGGCAGGCCACGACCGGCGCGGGCTCGCAGCAAGTGATCGAGCTGACTGTCGCTGGCTATTGAGTTGATAGCGTCTGCGTCAATCACCATGGGGGCTGCGCTCGATAAAAGCCTGGGAAGCTGATGGCGCACCACCTCACCACCACCGCAGCCACACACAATCGTCACAGACTTCAGGTCCAGGGCTTCTACCGGTCGGATCATCAGCTCGGGCTGCTGGGGCGCCACCCGCATCGAGCCCCCGTCCAGCAGGCCCACCAGTACGCGCCCGGCACCGAAGTGCAATGCGGCCGATGCGGCAAGCAGGGCGGCACCCGTCATGCCTGGCGCGCCACCGATCACGGCGACATCGCCATAGCTTCCCTTGTGTGATGCATGGAGACGGGCCTGCGAGGCCGGTTTGCCAGCCAGCCAGGCCGTGGGTTCCACGGTCGGCGTTTGGGCCGCCACGCCCAGGGTGTCCAGCCAGATCTGGCCGCAGGCGTCGCGCCCGTGGGCGGTGTACAAACCCGGCTTCAAAGTCAGCAAGCTCAAGGTGAATTGCGCGAGCACGCAGGGTTGCGTGAGGTGACCAGTGTCGGCGTTCAGACCGGTGGGCAGATCCACCGCCAGCACCGGCACCTTGCCTGCGTTGATGGTTTCTATCCAGTGCGCCAGACGAACTTCAGGCAGGCGACCGCCGGAAGCACCAATGCCGAGCAAGGCATCAACGCAAAAGTCAAAGCTGGCTGGAGGCGCGTCAGAAAAAGCGACGCCAGCTTCAATGGCCCGCTGGTGTGAGGCCATGGCGTCGGCGGGCGCACTGCCCGTGGTGCCGAGCCAGGTCACCACCGGATTTTTACCCCACCGCTTCAGGTGCATGGCCGCTTCAAGCCCATCGCCACCGTTGTTGCCCGGGCCACAGGCAAGCCAGATTGTGCGGGCGTGAGGTGCCAGGGCCAAAGTGAGCCTGGCCGCGGCTAAGCCTGCGCGCTGCATTAAAACGTGAGGAGGCAGCGTGGCCATGCAGGCCTGCTCAATGTGCCGGGTCGCTTCAACGCCATGAAGCGCGGTGGCCGTCTCCGGCAGCCCCACGGGTGCCAGGTCTGACGTCGCAGCCAGATCAGAATTCGTACGCTACGCCTTCCTGAGCCAGCCGGATGTCGAGGGCACCTGTTTTCCCCGCATGCGCGGCCATCACATGGGCGAATGCGCCCTCCAGCGCGTCGTCGCTACGCGTGGGCTCATGGTGTGTGCAAAACAGAACGCGGGCATGGGCGTCCAATGCCATCTTGATACTGCTGTCAAAAGTACCATGCCCCCAACCCTTCTTGGCAGGGTATTCTGCTTCAGTGTAAGAGCAGTCGGCAATCAGCACGTCGACACCCTCCATGGCGTTCCGTATAACTTCATTCTTCTCATCAATAAATCCCTGGAACTCGGCAAACTCTTCGTCGCCCGGTTCGTAAATGTTGTAGGGCGGCTCATGGTCTCCCGTAAAAAAAACAGACTTCCCGTGGCTCTCAATCCGGTAGCCGAAATTGATCACAGGGTGGTTCAGCAGGTGGGGCGTGACTTTGGCAGAGCCCACCTGAATGGTTTCACCCGGCATGAGCGTGACGTATTCAATACGCGCCTTCATTTCAGCCTCGCGCACGGGGAAATAGCTGTACTGCAATTGCACTGACATGACCTGTTCGACCCCGTTGCCCGACACAGGATCAAATGCGCCATGCAGCCGCAGCGTGTTGCCCGGGATGAAGTTGGGTATGAAAAACGGCAAACCCTGAATATGGTCCCAGTGCGAATGCGAGATCAACACATTGGCGGTGACAGGCAGCTCCGCCAGCAGGGTCTGTGAGAGCGGAAATATGCCGGTACCCGCATCAAGGATGATCAACTCGTTGCTGTCCGTGCGAATTTCAATGCAGGTGGTATTGCCACCATACCGCACGGTCTTAGGCCCGGGTGAAGCAATGGAGCCCCGAACGCCCCAAAATTTGATTTTCATAGTTTTGAAAATACCTTGGATTCTTCAAACAGGGGTTTCAGGTCGCCTAGCGAGACGATGATTTCGTCCAGCGTGCCCCCGAGCCGCTTGACGATGGCAGGCGAGAAATCCTCTATGAACGGATTGCCCCCAAAACCGAAGGCCAGCTTCTTGGCAATCTGGTTGGCCCCGAAAACACAGGCGATCATGGCAGTGTCGGGCAACTGGTCGCCATGCTGGTTGCGGATGGTCTCAACCAGCGCCGGTGCGAATCGCCACTTTTCAACCAGCATGGCACCGACCACAGCATGGTCAACGCCAATTTCCTGCTGCAGGGCCAGGTGCAGGGACGTACCACCGCTCTTGCTGGTCTGCAATGCACGGCTGAACTCATGGGGCATGAACTGGGCAAAAACCACCTTGCCAAAATCGTGCAAAAGCCCGGCAATAAAGCAGTCTACAGGGTCGGCGTTGTCTGCTTTCAGGGCGAGTTGCTTGGCAATTGCTGCTGTGGCCAGGGAGTGCAGAAGGTACTGCTGTACGTCAAAGCGGGCCGCATTTTCCTTGGGCAGCATGCCAATGGCGGCAATGCTGAGGGCCAGATTCTTGATGGTGTTGAAGCCCAGATAAACTACCGCGTGGCCGATGGATGTGACCTGTTTGGGCAAGCTGTAATAGGCAGAATTGACAACTTTGAGAATCTTGACCGTTACCACTGGGTCTTTGTCAATGACCTGCACGAGGTCTTTCGGCGAAGCATTGACATCCCGCGTCAGTTCAAGAATCCGCTGGACGCTCTTGGGAAACGCCGGCATGCCATCGACCGCAGCAGCGAGTTTTTGGGACAGTTCGGGGCTCATGGTTTACAGGCCTTTCGTTGCGACATTGTGTACCGGAATACCCCGCCAGTGCCGTGTCTGTGGCCCGAAAATGATGCAGCCGCTGGTAAATCACCAGCCACTGCTTACCGGCTCAGGCGGCCCGCATCCATGCCCTGCATGCTGACTTGGGGCTGTCGGCCACCCATCAGATCGGCCAGAGCCCTTGCCGAGCCACAGCTCAAAGCCCAGCCGCTGGACCCGTGCCCCAGGTTCAGCCACACGCCGGGCACGCCGCTATTGCCAATCAGCGGTGGGCTGTCCGGCAGCATGGGGCGGGCAGCCTTCCAGACCTGCACGCCGCTGGACTGTAAGGCTGCACCCGGAAACCAGTCGTGCAGAACCTTGTACAGAGTCTGGATGGATGAGGCGCGGTGAAGGCCGGGGGGGCCGCCTATCTCGGCGCTACCGGCAACCCGCACGCGATTGCCAAGGCGTGAAATGGCCACTTTGTAGCGCTCGTCCATGATGGCGCTGCGCGGCGCGTTGAGGGGTTCCCGAATGGGTGCACTGATGGAATAGCCGTAAACAGCAGCCAAAGGCACCCTGAGGCCCAGCGGGCTCAGCAATGGCGCGGACGCCACCCCGGCGCACATCACCACAGCATCAAATGTGTGCGGCGCTGCGTCGCTCGCAATCATCAACCTGCCGGGCTGGGTTGGATCAAGAGGTTTCACCGATGCGTTGAAGCAGAACTTCACGCCCAGACGCAAGCATTCATTTTTCAGCAGGAGCACGAACTGGCGGCAGTTGCCGACCTCGTCGGCTGGCAGGTGAATTGCACCCACAAATTCGGTGTCAGGGTTGAGGGCGGGCTCCACCTTGCGGGCACCTGTCGGGTCGAGTTCAGAGAATGAAACACCTGCATCGCGCAGCACCTGCAGACTCATCTGCACCAATTTCCGGTCGGCTTCCGAGCGAAGCATTACCATGTAGCCATCGCTGCGGTCGTAGTCCAGTTGCAGGTCTGATGTGATCTGGTGTAAGCGTTCCCGGCTGTAGAAC
>JANOAP010000692.1:0-12086 GCA_031411175.1 Rhodoferax sp.
ACCGACATCGTGCACGAGTTACGCGGTCACATCGGCGCGATCCGCCAGACCACGGCTGTTGCCGCCCATTGAAACGACACCATGAACAATAAACAGCTTGAGAACTGGTCGCCCTGGATTTTGCTGGTTGTGGTGATTGCACTGTGGCAAGTCATCTGCTCGGTCTTCAATATTTCAGAGTTCATTTTCCCTAGCCCCTGGCGCATCTGGACCCAATTCTGGGAGTTCAAGGCTATCATTGCCGGCCACGCTTGGCGCACCTACTGGGTCACGATGGCGGGCTTTGGCATTGCGATCGTCGTGGGTGTTTTGCTCGGATTCGTCATTGGCAGCTCGCGCCTGGCCTACGCCGCTGTATACCCGCTGATGACCGCGTTTAACGCGTTACCCAAGGCGGCCTTTGTACCCATCCTGGTCGTGTGGTTCGGAATTGGCGTGGGCCCGGCCATCCTCACGGCATTTCTCATCAGCTTCTTCCCCATCATGGTCAACATCGCCACGGGTCTGGCCACGCTGGAACCCGAGCTGGAGGACGTGCTGCGCGTGCTGGGCGCCAAGCGCTGGGACGTGTTGGTCAAGGTCGGCCTGCCGCGCTCCATGCCTTACTTCTACGGCTCGCTCAAGGTCGCCATCACGCTCGCGTTTGTCGGCACTACGGTGAGTGAAATGACAGCGGCCAACGAAGGCATCGGCTACCTGCTGATCTCGGCCGGCTCCGCCATGCAGATGGGCCTGGCCTTCGCCGGTCTGGTCGTCGTGGGTGCGATGGCCATGGTGATGTACGAACTGTTCAGCGCCATCGAAAACCATACCACCGCCTGGGCCCACAGAGGTTCTCAGGGATGACCCACACCCCCCGGCTTCGCGCACTGCGTGTCGCTTCGCTTGCCCCCTTGCAGGGGGCAACACCAGTGGCCCGGCAAAGCCGTTTCCACGGTGTTCCACCTGAAGAAACGCTTCAATCGCTGCGCTTGTGACTCCGCAGCAAGTTATCCTCCACCTGCGTCGCGCCAACGAGGTGGCGCGGCGAGCCATGTCGCTGGGTCGCCATCCGTTTGGGGCCGTTCTGGTGGCACCCGATGGCGAGACGGTGCTGGCAGAACAGGGTAATGTGGACACAGTCAACCACGCCGAGTCAGTATTGGCTCGCACAGCTGCATTGAACTTCAGTGCCGACTACCTTTGGGATTGCACCCTGGTCACCACCGCCGAGCCCTGCGCCATGTGTGCCGGCACCCAGTACTGGGCCAACATCGGCCATCTGGTCTACGGCATGACCGAGCAGCGCCTGCTTCAGCTCACCGGCAACCACGGCGACAACCCCACCATGGACTTGCCCTGCCGCGACGTCTTTGCGCGTGGCCAGAAGGTTATTGACGTCATTGGCCCGGTGCCAGAGGTCGAAGCCGAGATCGCGGCCCTGCACCTGGATTTCTGGCCCCGCTAGCGCAGAATTGTCCCTGGCTCGGGGTATGCTCGGATCAAAGTCAGCGATTCCGGGAGAACACTATTACAACGAGCGTCCATTCACTTGTGCCTGCCAAGCCATTCAACTCTGCGAAAACGTTTTTGAGTTTGATGGTTTTGCTGGGTACCGTTTACGCCACATGGCTGCTGGCGTTCTGGCCAGGAATTTTGGGGGAGGACAGTCTCGCCATCCTGCTCGAAGTTGAATCCCAAGGCCGCTTCGAGTCCGGAAAACCCAATTTCTGGTACTTCTTCGTGAAGCTGTTCTACGAGCCGTTGCGGCTGGTGGAGGCTCCCATCATGGTGCAGATGGGCCTTTGTGCCTTGATCTTCTCCAGAATACTGGCATGGTGCTGGCACCAAGGCCTCCGAAAAACATTTGCCTTTCTGCTGTTGTTTGTCGCAGTTGCTCCGCACATGATTTATTTCATGGGGCTGCTCAATGCCGACGGCCTGTTTTCCGTGGCGACGACGGGGCTGTTGTTTGAAGTCTGGCTGATTTCACGCATAAAAAAGATTGATGCGGTTTCGTTTGCGATGGTTGCCATCACATTGCCCTTCGCGATATTTGCGCGGACCAATGGCATTGTTTCCCTGATTCCCCTGTTCGTCGTCGGCTATGCGCTGGGCTGGCCTGAGCGCTTGAAACTGCTTGGGATCACCGTCTTTTGGTGTGGCCTGATGCTGATCGCCGGGCAGGTCCACACAAGCAGAAAACATGACACGCTGTTTCCACTGGCGGCTTTTGAAACGGCCAACTTCCTGCAGCCAAGGCCGATGGGCCTCAAACTCCCTTTGGCGCAAGTGTCGGAAAGAACTGTCCAGATCCTGTCCACTTACAACCCCATCCAGAAGACAATTGAAAACTACGACAGGGATTATTGGGACCCGCTGGTTTACAAGGCAGGCGGCCCCGACCTGCTGCGACTGACGCCCCAGGAACGCAGCGACCTGGTGCATGAGTTCTTTACCCACAACCTGTGGTTGAACATTCCATCCTTTGCCAGCAGCCGTGTGAATGTCTTTCTGGTGGCGCTATTGGCTCAGGGCGGATTCGCCGCTGTCCAGGACTCTGCAGGCGTCATCGCCCGAACCAAGTCACAGTCAGAATTCAGGGCCTTCCAGCTCACCGGGCTGGAGAAAACCCTGAAAGGTATTTTCGACTTCAGCTTTTCCTACCGATGGCTGCTCTGGACGCCAGTGCTGGGTATTTTTCTGCTTTTTCACACGACACGGTTGGCTTGGAAAGATAGGGACACCGCAGTCCTGGCAATCGTTGCACCCATGATCCTGCAGTTGGGCGGCATTTTCGTTTTTTCGATTGCCAGTGAATACCGGTACCTGCTCCCCTTCTTCATTTTGCCAATGGTGTTACTCCCCATATTGGCCACCCCTAAATTGCATTCGCTTTCAGCGTCATGACGAATCCCGTTTCAAACCTCTCTATTGCCGTTGTAGTCCCCTGCTACAACGAAGCATTGGCCATCGGTCAGGTGCTTGATGAGTTCAAGGCAGCCTTGCCCGAGGCGGCCCTTTACGTGTTTGACAACAACTCAACCGACGGCACGGCCGAGGTTGCAGCCGCACACGGTGCCAGCGTCATCCACGTCAAGCTTCGTGGCAAGGGCAATGTGGTGCGCAGAATGTTTGCTGACGTGGAGGCCGACATCTACATCATGACGGATGGCGACGCCACCTACGACATCACCCACGTGCGTGACCACGTTGCCATGCTGGTGCGCGACAAGCTGGACATGGTTGTCGGCTGCCGTCAGGACGACGGCGACAACCCGCAAACCTACCGGCCCGGGCACCGGTGGGGAAATTACTTGCTCACCCGTTCCGTCGCCATGATCTTTGGGGGCCAGTTCACGGACATGCTTTCCGGGTACCGGATTTTTACGCGTCGCTATGTGAAATCATTCCCGGCCACTGCGGCTGGTTTCGAGATCGAAACCGAACTGACCGTACACGCCCTGGAGCTGCGTATGCGATACGGGGAAGTTCCCACGTTGTATAAGTCCCGGCCGGAAGGCTCGCTGAGCAAGCTGTCAACCTTGCGCGATGGCTGGCGCATTTTGAAGACAATTCTGAAGCTGTTCATCAGCGAACGGCCCATGGCCTTTTTCTCGATGCTGGCGGGCGTGCTTGCTGTTTTTGCCATTGGGTTGGCAGTTCCACTTGCGTTGACGTATTTGCAAACCGGGCTGGTGCCACGCCTGCCCACAGCCTTGCTGTCCACCAGCATGATGCTTTGCGCCATGCTGTCCTTGGTGTGCGGGGCCATTCTTCACACGGTCACGATGGGGCGGCGCGAAAACAAATGGCTGGCATATCTGGCCATACCGGCGCCAGGAATCCGGTGATTTCTCGCGACCTCCACCGGTTTCTGCGCTTTTGCGTGGTGGGCGCTGCAGGCTTTGTGGTGGACGCTACGGTGCTTTACGCCGTTGCACCCATCCTGGGGTGGTACGGTGCCCGCGTCGTCTCGTTTCTGGCAGCCGCCACGGTGACCTGGTTTCTCAACAAACGATACACGTTCGTGGACCGGGATGAAGAGCTAGACGGGGACGTAGCGTCCCATGCCACCTCGGCCATAGCGGCAACAACGGCCACAACGGCATGGCGTCAATATGGGCAATACCTGCTTTCAATGGTGCTGGGGGGTTGCGTCAACTACATCGTATACGCCGCCACCCTCCACTGGATTCACGTGCCGTTTGCAGCGCTACTGGGTGTGGCGCTGGGAAGTTGTGCGGGGCTGGGGGTCAATTTTTTGACGGCCAGTCGGCTGGTTTTTCGTGGGACGAACCAGCGAATAAAATGACCGCTCAACCCACACCACCCAGGACAACATATCCCTCACCCAGGCGCAGAAAGCCACTGACTTCAAGCTCGACATTGCTGCCGACCTGCACAAGTGGCGCGCCTTTGTTGCGGTTGGCAAGCTGGGCAGCCAAACGCGCGCTGCCTTGTTTCTGGACAGCAACCAGTCGCTGCTGAGCCGGCAACTCAACGCCCTGTAGCGCGAGTGCGGCGCTCGCCTGTTCAACCGCACGGGCCGTGGCTTGGAGCTGTCAGAAATGGGCCTGGTTCTGCTCCCGCAGGTCAAATCCCTGCTCAGCAGTTGCAACAAGATATTCGCGGTTAAGAGCGTGAGCCCAGTGGCCTGGCCACTCTGGGCTGGTTGCCACCTATCGGGTTGCCTTTGGTGGGTCGCCTGTTTACCGAAATGCGCAAGTGCCATTCGGCCGTGAGCCAGAATGGCTCAATCCCCGACAAATACAGGCTTGCGCTTTTCCAGCTTGGCCTTGACGCCTTCCAGCAAGTCTACTGACAGTTGAGCGCGTTGTATGTCGTGTTTCAAGGCATTGGTGTCAAGCAAATTGCGCGCTATGCCGTTCAGATGCCTCTTCATGCCTTGTACTGCCAGCGGGGCCATTTGAGCGAGGTGCCTGGACAATCGATCTGTGTCCACTTGGAGCTCGTCCACACCAACGACCAGCTGGTCCAGGAATCCCGTGGCCAGCATCTGGTCGGCGTCCAGCCTCTCACCCGCCAGCAATACTCTTTTTGCTACCGCCAATCCCAGCCGCGAGACATAGCGCTCAAGTCCGCTTCCGTAGAAGTGCAGGCCAATTTCGGCGGCAGGCACAAACATATTCGTTCCCTGGACGCCGATCCTGAAATCGCAGGCCAAGGCAAGGTCTGTCGCACCACCATAGATGCCGCCATTAATGGCAGCGACCGTCACGGGCCGGGCTTGCTCCAATGCCTGCGCGGTAGTCTCGAACAGTGCCCCAGCATCCACTCCAGTGACTTTCCCTGTATTAAAGCCACTGCAAAAATGGCGGCCGGTCGCGACCAGACGCAAGACACGTATCTCCTGATTCAAGTTCACCCGTTCCAGGCAATGACGTATGACGTCCAGATCCTCTACTTCCAGCCGGTTGGCGAGATCAGGCCGGTTCAGGCACAACGTCGCCAGATGCCCCTCAATGCTAAGGCTGGGTTGACGCCCACTTTTGGTTTGCATGGTCAGTCCCAGCCGTAAATCTTCATTGTGGATTCACCTGATTGCAATCTCACCAGAATGGCGGCTTCTTCAAGCTCACGTTTTTTCCCCGCTTCAACTACTTCCTTCGCACAAGCCTGCGGAATCACGACTACGCCGTCTGCATCGCCCACCACCAGGTCACCGGCATGGACCACCACATGGCCGATGGTGACGGGATGGTTGATCCAGCCGGTGGCACAGAAGTCTTTCCCGGTGCCCTGTATGCACAGGCCGCGAGAAAAAACAGGGAACCCGATCTGGCCCAGTAGCGCACCATCGCGAACACTGGCATCAATTACCAGACCAGCCAGGCCACGCACCTTCGCCGCCGTGGTCATGATCTCGCCCCAATAGCCGTGCTCGTAGGCTCCACTGGCGTACACCACCATCACATCGCCTGGCTGTGCCATATCCAGCGCGCGATGCAACCACAGGTTGTCGCCTCCCGGTGAGTGAACTGTCAATGCTGAGCCGCAAACCTTGAATTCGGGCGCAACGGGTTTGATGGCGGATGGCAGAGCGCCGATTTTCTTGCTTGCCTCATGAAGCGTTGCGGTCGGCAGGTTGCGCGCTGCAGACACGAGGGCGGCTGGCAAGCGGAAAAATTCCGTGCGCGTGGTGAGTGCTGGATTCACCTTGTTCATGCCGACTACGGAGTTTGCAACTGGTGGTACTTGAAGTGTCGGCGTGCCTCGTCCAGACGCATGCCGCTGCGCACCGCTTCGCGAATGCAGCTCTCAGCCGCCTCGATAGCGTCGGCCGCGTCCAGCACACGGTCTTCGTGCTCTTTGGGGATCACCACGACGCCATCTGCATCGCCCTTGACAATGTCGCCCGGCGCGACACGCACGTCACCGATGTTCACAGGCACGCCAGTCGCCTCGACTTGCACGCGGTCCTTGCCGGTACGCATCCAGTGGTCTTTGGAAAACACTGGATAGCTAAGCGACCGGCAAAGGTGGGTATCACGGCAGATACCGTCGATCAGTGTCCCGGCAATGCGACGTCGGTGCGCAATTTCAGTCAAGATGTCGCCCCAGACCGTGGCATTCTCGCGCCCCCCGTTGTCCAGCACGATCACGCAGCCCGGTGGAACATCATCAATGTAGTCACCCACGGTCCCGGGCGGATTGGAGGCGGGGCCATACAGCAGAGTCCAGGCGCGGCCAGCCATGCGGAAACTGTTGTCCCGTGGCTTGATCTTGCAACACTGGCCGGCAATGTCGAGCTTGTCGAGCGCGTCCGACAAGGTCGCCGTGTCGAGCCGGGAAGCGCGCGCCACATTGTTGTCCTGTGGGCTGACTATCGCGTTAAAAGGTGAGTTCATGATGTTTATTTATTGAGCATATGTTCGTAGTTGCCACCCATGACATCGCCAATGGGGGTGCCAGACAGGATGGCCTTGGCCATGGCGGCCTCTTTGGCCACAATCATTTCGGCGGTGTCCAGCACGCTTGCGATGTAACCCGCTGCAATGAAGATGCTGGCGCTGCCATCTGCCACCACATAGTCGCCGGGGTGCACCGTGACCGCGCCAATCTGGACCGGCAGGTTTGTGCCTTCCTCCACCACCCGGCCACGCGCGGTGAATGAAGTCAGGCTGCGGCTGAAGATCGGGAATTCGTAGGCCACTGCCTCATCCACATCACGCAACGGGCCATCGGCCACTACGCCGGCCACGCCGCGTACCTTGGCACCCAGTGTCAGCAACCCGCCCCAGCAACCCGCTTCGACACCCGTCCGTTGCTCCACCACGATAACGTTGTCAGGTCCGGCCGCTTCAATGGCCGTGCAACCCAAGTGCCGAGGAGGGGTCGGCGCGGCCTTCACGTCCACGGTTCCCAGTTTGATCGTGATCACCTGCCCGGCGATGCGCCCTCGGCCTGAGCGCTGTGGCAGCCCGGTAACGGCACCGGCCAACCCCAGTTTGTCCAGTGCGTCGGACACGGCGCACCCGTCCAGGCGACGCAAACGGTGCACGTTGTCGTGTACCTTCGATGAAGGTTCGGTCATGAAAAATCTCCCTTGATTTTCTGATCAATCCAGTGTGTGCCAAGCCACGAAGGCGAGGCCGGTTCCGGTGAGCGCCGGACTGCGGTAGCCCGGAATGTATTCCACCCATTCCAGATCCAGTTCACGTGCCAACTCACCCACCACCAACCAATTTCGGATTTCTGAGCTACCCGCCTGCAGTTGCCTGGGGTCCAGCGAGGCCAGCGTGGCGCTGTCTTTGTTACGGATAGCGGTGATGACCTTGTGGTCCAGCTCCTCGTCCACCACAAAATGACTCAACCCCCCCGAAGCGATCACACCCACGCGGATGTCTTCGGGCCACGCGGCGATTAGCTCGCGCAGAGCATTGCCCAGAGCGACGCAGCGGCGCGGTGTGGGCTGGTTGGGCGGATCAAAGGTGTTCAGAATCACCGGTATCACGGGCAGCACCAGGTCTTTGAGCAAGCGCCGGTGAACGAACTGGAAGGCATGTCCCTCCGACTGGCCGCGCTCGAGACCGTCCATGGCGGCGATGTCGAAATCACGGTCGCACAATTGGCGGATGAGCCACTCAGCCAAGTCGCTCTTGATCGGGTATTCGCGGTCTCGCTCTGGCTCGTGACGCCACATGCGGGCTGACTTCACCCAACTGTCGCTGGGCGAAGCGGGTTCCCGCACAGTGTTGCGGATGGTGTTACCGTAATAGATCGCAAGGGCCGGATTGTTGCTGGTGCGAAACAGCTCGGTCTGGTCATCACCGACGATCAGTAGTACATCGAGTCGTGCATCACGGATGCGCTGGCCCAGGACATCCATCGCCGCCTGGGCCGCGTCAAAGCGCTCGCTGAGTTTCTCTGGGGTGGCCAGTGCTTGTGACCCCGGGGGCGCGGCTGCCAGCAGGGCGTCGTAATCGGTCTTATTGCCCGCCTTGTTGTAGTAGTGGACGTTCTTGGTGTCGGCGACACGAAAGCCGTGCTGCCAGTCTTCGCGTTGCGAGACCAGCATAATGCTGTGGGACGAGCCGAAGGCGGCTACAAGTTTTGCCAAGGGTTACCTCCGGCTTTTTCAAACAATGAACTGCGCACGAAGCTCGGCGATTCGTTCAGGCATGTACCCAAGCCCCGCCAGGATGACGTCGGTCTGGTCACCCTGATTGGGCGCTGGTTTCAGCGGACCTTCGCTGCGGGGATAGCGTGAAAACTCCATGGGAAGACCCACCACCTCAATGTCCCCCAACTCCGGGTGATGCATGGTCCGCGCGATGCCCGACTGCTTGACCTGCGGGTCGGCAAACACTTGGTCAATGCGGTAGATCGGGCCGCATGGCACGCCAGCCTGCCGCAGACGCTCGGTCCAGTCAGCCGTGCTGCGGGTCATGAACGTAGCGCCGATGGCCGCGTTCACCCACGCGCGGTTTTGCACGCGCTCGGGGTCAGATCCAAAACCGGGCTCGTTCACCAGTTGTGGCACTTCAAGTGCTTTACACAGGCGCTTCCACATGCTCTGGCCGATGGCGGCCAAATTCAAATAGCCGTCGCTTGTCGCAAACACACCGGTCGGTACCGTCAAAGGGTGCTCGTTGCCAGTCGATTGCGGCACCTTGTGGTCAATCAGCCATTGCGCTGCCTGGAAGTCCAGCATGGCAATCTGCGACTCGAGCAAGGAGGTCTGCACCCACTGCCCTTCTCCGGACACCTCGCGCTCCAGTAGCGCCGCCATGATGGCTTGCGCACAAAAATGCCCCGAGCACAGGTCGGCGATCGGAATACCCACGCGCATAGGCCCCTCGCCCGGCTTGCCGGTTACGCTCATCAAACCACCCATGCCCTGCGCAATCGAGTCAAAGCCGGGCCAGTTGGCATAGGGGCCTTCCTGGCCGAAACCAGAAATGCTGGCGTACACGAGCCGCGGGTTGATTGCACGCAGTTGGTCAGGACCAATGCCCAAGCGGTATTTCACGTCAGGGCGGTAGTTCTCGATGAACACGTCAGCCGCTTTAACCAGTTCAGCAAGAATCGCCAAGCCCTCAGGAGCCTTCATGTTCAGGGTCAGGCTCTCCTTGTTGCGGTGCAGATTTTCGTAATCTGCCCGGTTGTGGTCGCGCCCCCCAATCATGTCATCGCCACCGGGCGCACCGGGCGGCATTTCAAGCTTGATGACTCGCGCGCCCAAGTCGGCAAACAGGCGGATGGCGGTCGGACCAGCCCTCACACGGGTTGCGTCGAGGACGGTGAAACGGGACAACGGCCCCTTGCGGACAACAGTTGTGTCAGATGCGAGCATGCAGGTCTCCGTCAGACTGGGGTGAACATGGGAACCGCATGGCCGCCGTCGGTGGGCTTGAAGACCACCTTCACTGGCTGCCCGATCACCATGGCGCTAACGTCGCAATCCACCAAATTGGTCATCACGGTGATGCCCTCTCGCAACGTGACAAACGCCAGCGTGTAGGCTGCGTCACCCTTTCCCATGGTACTGAACGAGTAGAGGGTGCCGGTGCCTGCAGACTGAAGCCATTCGGTATCGGCGCTCAGGCAATGCGGGCATATGTCACGTGGGTAATAGTGAACTTCACCGCAAGCCCTGCATTTTTTAATGAGCAGGCGATCTTCGTCAGCGGCAGTCCAAAAAGCTTGGGATTCGGGCAACACACGTGGGGCCGGGATCTTGCGGGAACTGGTCGTTTGGGTGTTCATGGTCTCTAAATCCTTTCCATAATCAAGGTTCCAGCGGTGTGGCGTGAAGCCAGCGCACCGCCAATACCGCTGGCCAAAGCCAGCGTGCAGTCGGGAACCTGCACCGCCGGGTGTGCTTCACCACGCAATTGGCGCACGGCCTCAATAATCTTGGTAATGCCGCCCCGGTTGGCGGGATGGTTGTTGCACAACCCGCCGCCATCGGTGTTAAACGGCAACTTGCCAACACCCGAGATCAGGTTTCCGTCGGCAACGAACTTGCCACCTTCGCCCTTCTTACAAAAGCCAAGGTCTTCCAGCTGCATCAGCACGGTGATGGTAAAGCTGTCGTACAGCGAGGCGTATTGAATGTCTGCCGGAGTAACGCCAGCCTCGCCGAATGCCATCGGGCCGGTCCAGGCAGCGGCAGACCAAGTCAAATCAATTTTGCCGCCCATGCCATGTTTGGGAGCCTCCCCGGTGCCGCGTACCATGATGACGGGTCGCTTGAGCTGACGCGCAATCTCGGGCCGGGCCACGATGATGGCACCGCCGCCATCACTCATCACGCAGCAGTCCAGGCGGTGCAGCGGATCGCTCACCATGGGCGAGTTCACCACATCCTCCACGGTGACCACATCGCGCAGCATGGCACGCGCGTTGTGCTGCGCATGATGGGAGGCGGCCACCTTGATCCAGGCCAACTGCTCGGAGGTGGTTCCAAACTCGAACATGTGCCGCTTGGCCACCATGGCGTAGAGGTTTTGTGTGGCCGGGCCAAAGGGCAATTCAAAAGCCAGCTCGGGCGCGTCGGGGTCAGGCGGCCTCAAGGCCAGCGGAGCCCTTCCGGCGCCCTTGCCTTCTTTTGCAGCAGCCTGCGCCGCTGCCATCTGGGCACGCGGGCGTCCTGCCAGTGTGATCAGGGCGATATTGCAGCGGCCTGCCGCAATCGCCTCAGCCGCATGCGCCACATGCAGAATGGGTGCGGAACCGCCGCATTCCGTAGAGTCCACATGGCGCAGTTTTAAACCCAGGTACTCGGCCATCGTCGTGGTGCCCAGGCCTGGCGCGTCACCGGCACAAAAATAGCCGTCGATATCGTCCTTGGACAGGCCCGCGTCTTCAAGTGCACCCTTCGCAACGTCGGCGTGCAGACGCACCACAGACAAGTCGTCGGCCTGGCGCGTGGGGTGTTCATAGGCGCCAACAATGCAGGCTTTTCCGTTCAAACTCATGGTTATTCCTTCTGGAAACCGGGTTTCATCAAGTCATTCAATTGAGATCAATGGCCACCGACTTCAGTTCGGTGTAGGCCTCGACCCCTTCGCGTCCGTTTTCCCGTCCCCAACCGGATTGCTTGAGGCCTCCGAAGGGCATCGCAAAATCAAGGGCGGCCGATGCGTTGACGCGCACATTGCCGACACGCAGACGACGCGCCATCTGGTGAGCGATGCGCAAATCACGGGTCCAAACGCCCGCCGAAAGCCCGTACTCGGTGTCATTGCCACGTTCAGCAAGCTGCTCAAGACTGTCGTCGTCAAACACCTGTGTGCACAGCACAGGACCAAAAATTTCTTCCCGCACAACCGTCATCTGCGGCGAGGTGTTGACCAAAACGGTGGGTGGCACAAAAAAACCATCCCCCGGCAGTGGCTTCCCGCCAGTTGCAACCTGCGCGCCTTCGGCCAGCCCACTTTCGATAAAGCCCATCACCCGGTCGCGCTGGCGCGCCGAAATCACAGGCCCGATCTCGACATCGGGCTGCAGTCCCGGCCCCACGCGAAGGGCACGCGCCCGCGCGACTACACCTTCAATCACACGTTCGAACACTTGTTTGTGCACAAACAGACGAGAGCCCGCTGCGCAAACTTGCCCGGTGTTACCAAAAATGCCAC
>JANOAP010000693.1:0-10365 GCA_031411175.1 Rhodoferax sp.
TCCACCAGCACGGTTTGCCCCAAAGCCCTGCCCATGGGGATGGCGATCATGCGCGCCACCACATCGGTGGGGCCGCCTGCAGCAAAGGGCACAACCAGGCTGATAGCCCTGTCCGGAAACGCCGGCTGCGCTATGGCGGCTGTGCCAATGGCGCTGGCCGCCAACCCCAACAACCCCAGGACGAGAACTTTTTGCAACTTGAATTTGAAACCCATGATGTCTCCACGTAAGAAAAAAATCGCCTGCAGAGTTGCCAGCGTAACCTGTCGATGTTCGCAGCGTCTTGTGCTGGCGCAATTGGCGAAATCCCTTGTAAACCCCCGCTTCGGCAAATCTGTTTTCCGTATTTTCAATCTGAAGTGAACGGCATGCGAGGAGCACAGCCCTTGGGTGAATGTAACAATAGAGGCCATGGGAAAAGACCAGATCGAACACTTTTTCGCAACACTCAAGGCGGCCAACCCCCTGCCGGTGACCGAGCTTGACTACACGTCTGTTTTTGAGCTGCTTGCCGCCGTGCTTTTGTCGGCACAAGCCACCGACGTGTCGGTCAACAAGGCCACCCGTATGCTGTTCCCGATGGCCAATACGCCCGCAAAAATCCTGGCGCTGGGGCAGGAAGGGCTTGAAGGCTATATCAAGACCATTGGCCTGTACCGCAGCAAGGCAAAGCATCTGCTGCAAACCTGCGCCATACTGATTAGCCGCCATGGCGGCGTGGTGCCACGCGACCGCGAGGCGCTGGAAGCCTTGCCCGGCGTGGGCCGCAAGACCGCCAATGTGGTGCTGAACTCGGCCTTTGGCGAGCCCACCATGGCGGTTGACACCCATATCTTTCGGCTGGGCAATCGCACAGGACTCGCGCCCGGCAAGACGCCGCTGGCGGTGGAACTCAAGCTCCTCAAACGCGTGCCGCCCCACTACCTGGTGGATGCGCATCACTGGCTGATTTTGCATGGCCGCTATGTGTGCCAGGCGCGCAAGCCGCAATGCTGGCAGTGCAGCGTGAGCACCTGGTGCGACTTCAAGCCCAAGGCGAGCGCATGACCCTGCTGGACCCGCGCACCATTGTGACGCTGACCGGCCTGATGGCCGGCATGATGGCCGTGATCTTGCTGGTCATGCGGCACAGCTACCCGCCGTCCATCCGGGGGCTGGGTGAATGGGCTACCGCCATCCTTCTGCTGTTTGCGACGGGTGTTCTCACCGCCATTCGGGGCTCGAATATGGAAGGGCTTTCCATTTGCGTCGCCAACACACTCTTGTTTTCGGGCATTTTTCTCTGCTACGTCGGTACACAACGGTTTTTGGGAGTCACTCCGAAGCTTGTACAAGGCTGGGCCCTGATTGCGACGGTGGTGCTGGTGTCGGTCTGGTTCACGCTGGTCGACAAGAACTATGCGGTGCGGCTGGGGTTTGCAACCGCGCTGCAAACCTACCTCTACGCCGTGCATGCATGGCTGGTTTACAAACACGGCACCCACACATTTGCGCGATTGATGCTGATTTCAGTGCTGGCAGGTGCCACGGCTGTTCAGATGATGCGGTTTGTAGCGACCCTGACCAATCCGCAGATCACGAGCGTGCTGGACACCACGCCCATTCATGTCATCTACATCACGGCCTATGCCTTCATCATGCTGCTGTTCACCATCAGCATTATTTTGCTGGCGACCGAGCGGCTGCGAGAGGAGCTTGAACACATGGCCACCCATGACTCCCTGACCGACGCCTTCACGCGCCGCCACATGAACGAAGCCCTGGCCCAGGAGCTGGAACGCAGCCGTCGCCAAAGCCGCGACCTGTCTTTGCTGGCCATGGACCTGGACCACTTCAAAGCTATCAACGACACCTATGGGCATCAGGCGGGCGACCGGGTGCTGATCGAATTTGTAGCCGACGTCAGGACACTGCTGCGCCGCCACGATCAGCTGGGGCGTTTTGGCGGCGAAGAGTTTGTCGTGCTGCTGCCGGAAACCCCGGCTGAAACCGCCGTGGGCATTGCCGAGCGCATCCGCCACATGATGGCCACCCGCAAGTCTGGCTGCACAGTGAGTATTGGCGTCACCAGTCGGCGCAATGACAGCGACACAGTGGATGCCCTACTGGCCCGCGCCGACGCAGCCATGTACTTGGCCAAAACCAATGGGCGCAACCGGGTTGAACTGAATGTTTGAGGCGCCTGGCATGACGGACGCACGACACCTATCAGGCAAGTCTCTTGCCGACGCTCTGCGTGACAGCCGCAGCCGCACCTGGACTCTGGTGGAAGACCTGACTCCGGCCCAGTGGATGCCGCCCCTGCAGCGCGGTGTGAATCCGGTGGCCTGGGAGCTAGCGCATCTGGCCTGGTTTGCAGAATTCTGGGTACTGCGCGGCCCCCACCATCGCGCAGCGGATGGTTTTGCGGTAGCCCGCAAAGCACCCCGGTTTGCGGGGCCTGATGCGCTGTTTGATTCATCCCGGCTGGCGCACGCGGACCGCTGGGCTGAGGCCCTGCCGGGCCGCGAACAGCTTGGGCAAATGCTTCAGTTGCAACTGGATGCCGTCATTGACGCCTTGCTTGCCGGGTCTGATGGGCCTGCGGCATCAGACGAATCCCTTTACTTTCATCGCCTTGCGCTGTTTCATGAAGACATGCACGGCGAAGCCTTTTGCTGGATGCGTGCCGCGCTGGGCTACCCTGCGCCGGTTGGTACGGTGCCGCCCACAGTGCCGACCAGCGCGCCGCTGAACATTCGGGGTGGCGCGGTCAGCGCCGGATTCGTCCCCGGCAGTGGCGGATTTGCATTCGACAACGAACTACCCGGACAGCGCATCACCCTGCAGGACTTTGCTATCGACAGCGCCCCCGTCACAGCTGGAGAATTTGCGCGCTTCACGGACGCCGGTGGCTATGATCAACCGCAGTACTGGCCCGGCGCTGCGGGCGCATGGCGGGCTCAATCGGGCTGCGCCCACCCGCAACACTGGCGACGCGATACCGCAGGGGACTGGCTGGCACGCTGGTTCGACCAGTGGCTACCATTGAACGATGAAGCACCTGCCATGCACATCAATGCGTTTGAAGCCGAGGCCTACTGCCTGTGGGCTGGACGGCGTTTGCCCTCCGCCATGGAGTGGGAACACGCCGCGCAAACCAGCTCCTCTTTTCACTGGGGCCGCAGTGTCTGGGAATGGACGTCTGATGCCTTCGTGCCCTACTCCGGCTTCACGCTCGGCCCCTACCAGGAATACTCTGCGCCCTGGTTTGGAGACCACCGTGAATTGCGGGGCGGTGCGTTTGCCACCCACGATCGCATGCACAATCCACGCTACCGGAATTTTTTCCAACCCCACCGCTCTGATGTGTTTGTCGGCTTTCGCACAGTGCATGTAAGAACTTGAGTTGTTCGGCGACCATTACCTGTGCCATTTCCCTCGTCCACATGCTGAGCCGAAGACATATGCTTGCAGGCAGCCTGGGTACCGGTCTGCTTGCCGGATGCACCATGTCGCCCGATGAAGACCATGCAGGCCCCGACGCGCCGCGTGCCGTGCCTGTTTCACGCAGTGTGCGCACGGCCTGGGTTTTCAGTTCCGGCGGGCCACGCGGGTTTGTCCATGTCGGCGTGATCAAGGCCATGGCGGAGTTGGGTCTGGTGCCGGACTTGCTGGTGGGTGCGTCCATCGGGTCACTGGTGGCCGTGGTTTACGCTTCCGGCAAGTCAGCCCGCGATATTGAGCGCCTGGCGCTTGACCTTCAACCAGTAGGATTGGGCCGCCTGGCCATGGGCGGCAGCGAGCGTTTCAGCGGCTCGGCTATTGCAGATCTGGTGCGCACCGAAATTGGCATGACACCTCTGGAACGCCTGCCTATCCCGGCTGTTTGTGTGGCCGCTCGCCGCGCAGACTCGCAGGTGGTCGGCTTCAACGCGGGTGATGCCGGTCTGGCCGTGCAGGCCAGCTGTGCCATTGAAGGCCAGTTCACCCCCGTGCGCATTCGAGGCGATCAATATGTCGATGCCGACCTGTACCAGCCCATGCCCGTGCGCATCGCCCGCCAACTCGGGGCCACGCGCGTGATGGCCATTGACGCGTCTGCCCACGAAGACCGAGCCCCGGCAGGCACCGATCGGTACCGCAAAAGTGACCTGCGCAAACGCGCCTTAACAGAACCTGATGCACGCGCAGCCAGCCTGACACTGCACCCAGAATTCGGATATTACGTCAACCTGTCGCGAGAATTTCGCGAGCGGGCCATCGCAGCGGGTTACCGAACCACGCTAGCCGCAGCTGCCCAGCTTGTGGCACTGCACGCCACCACTTGAAGTTTGTACCATGACAGCACAGCGCCGGACCCTGGTTCTTTTCAACTACGACTGGGATGAGTCGGGGTTTGCGCGGGCGGCCAACCGGTTCGGGGAACTGGATACGGCAGGCTTTGACCTGTTTACCTTCCCCAGCAATGCCAATCTCGCGTGGTTCGATGTAGAACGCTTCGTGAGCCGACTCGCACGCCGGGCCAAGGCCGCCCAATGGCAAGGCGTTGTGTCCCACCATGAGCAATTTGGCGCACTGGCGGCCGCCATGCTTGCCGAACGCATGGGCTGGCCGGGCACACCGGTTAACGCTGTATTGGCCTGCCAGCACAAGCTGCACGCCCGCAACGTCATGCAGCAAGTGTGTCCGCAGGCCAATGCAGGATTTGCGGTGCTGGACACCGAGTACGGCGGCAACGTGCCAGACGGGCTCACTTATCCCCTCTTTGTGAAGCCTGTGAAAGCCGCTTTTTCAGTGCTCGCAAAAGTGATACACAACCGCGAGGAGTTGCACGCACACACCCGGTTTGGGGTGTGGGAGCTCTGGGTGATACGCCACCTGGTGGAGCCTTTTGAGCGGGTCTTCCAGCAGCGCATGGGGCCCGCACAAAGCGCGCACCGCATGATGGTGGAAGATGTCGTGAACGCGGACCAGTTCAATCTGGACGGTTTTGTGTGGAACGGGCAAGCCAGCATGTTTGGCGTGGTGGACGCGGTGATGTACCCCGGCACCCAAGCCTTCATGCGCTGGGATTTTCCCAGCCGCTTGCCCACGGCAGTGCAGCTGCGTGCCCTGCAGGTGGCACAAGCCTTTCTGGGCGCCATCGGCTTCACTTATGGCCTGTTCAACATGGAGTTTTTCCATGATGCGACGACCGACCAACTGACCATCATCGAATTCAACCCGCGTATGGCGTCTCAGTTTTCGGACCTGTACCTGCGGGTCTGCGGTCTTGATCTGCATGCCTGCTCACTGGCCATGGCCCATGGCGAACACCCCGATACCGTGTCCCGGGTCACCCCCACCGCAGGTGCCGCGTCCAGCCTGGTGTACCGCACGTTTTCTCCGCAACAGACCTGCACCATGCCGGACAAGGAACAACTCACACGCTTCGCGGCAGACTTTCCCGATGGCTTGCTGTTTCCGTTTCCCAAAGACAACGGCTCCATTGCGCGCGACTTCAAGTGGCTTGGCAGCTACCGCTACGGCATTGCGCATTTGGGGGGCGATGACAGTGCCGACCTTCGGCGGCGCGCTGACGCCGCAAGCGCCACGCTGGGTTGGCCATCGCCTTACCTCACAGCGCCCGTGCAGCCCGGGGCTTTTTCGGGTTCGACAGGAACTAAACACCTGCCGGGCCATTCTGACCTTTCAACCTCAACACTCCTGGAGACTCCAACGCCATGACAACACAGAAAAATTTCGCCGTTCGCGCTGTTGCCGTAACCTCGCTTGTGGCCGCGCTGGCGGGCTGCGGTGCCATGACAGCACAAAATCCGTCGTCCGCACTAAAGCCCGTCAATGCTGTGGCCGACGCCAGTGACAGCCGCGTGATGCTCAAAGGCGCCGACGTGGTGGCCTATTTCACCCAGAACAACTATGTGCAGGGATCGCCTCAATTCAAAAGCGACTACGAGGGAGTGACGTTTCGCTTTGCCAGTGCCGAGCACAAGGCCCTGTTTGACAAGGAGCCCAAGAAATACATGCCAGAGTACGGCGGCTACTGCGCCAACGGCATTGTTTACGGCATACCCTGGGGAGGAGATGCCGACACCTGGAAAATGACCAACGGCAAACTTTATATTTTCGGCGGCCAAGGCTCAAAAGATGGCTTTCTGGTCGATGAAACCAGGCATATTGCGATGGCCGACAAGTACTGGAAAGAAGAAGTGGCGGGTAGCAACAGCATCATTCAGCGCACCAAGCGCCTGATCTTGCGGGTGCCCCACTACAAGAGCGGTGAAGACATTGCCAAAGAAGTAGCCGCCGCCAAGGCCAAAAAATCCTGAGGTTTCAGAGGCAGTAAAACCAGTGCGCCACGGGGCTCACTCGGGATACCCCAGCGCCGGTTGGCTGAACCCTTCAGCGGCCCGCCAGCCCGGTGGCTTGGTAAACAGGTTGCCGAACATGCCGCCTACGTCATAGGTGGGCCAGGTCTTGCCGGGGTTTTTGGCATCCCATTCCGTACGGATTTGCGCCCCCGTTTTGTAGTGCGGCACCTTGGACGCATAGGCCGCCAGAGACGCGCCACGCCAGCCCTTGTCTGCGATGGCAGGCCAGAGTTTGTCGCCATGGTCTACATTCCATTTCGGGTCTATCTGCCAGGCCATCTTGCCCAGCACATCCCCAAAGATGAATAGCCGACCGTCATAAATTTGCCAGGAGGTCGGGTCGCTACCCAACTTGATGGCAAACGCCGCGCCACTGGAGCAAAAACCGCCGTATTGCGGCTCGTAACGGGCCGGGCTGGCGGCAAACAGGGCCTTGTTTTCAGCCGTGGCAAAGTAGTAAGTGCGGTCTGGCAGACTGACCTTGTGCTCGACCTTGCCACGCGCGGGGGCACCCTGGGTGAAGTAAGCCACCGGGTCATGGCCCAGCAACATCACGGGTTCGCCCAGGCGGTTGGGCACCGTGGCGTAGGGCGTACCACAACCTGCCAGCAAGGTCAGCGACAGGGCACACAGCATCGACATCATCCATTTCCAGTAACGCATGTCAGTCTCCTTGAAAAATCAGGCCACTAAAAAATCCCTGCGGACTTGGTACCTCAGCTACCGGGACAACCGGCCCCGCACAACATAGCTCAGCGCATCCACCAGGGCCACCAGCACCAGCATAGCGATCAATACCGTGCTTGTCTCGCCCATCTGGAACAAACCCATGTGGAACGCCAGCATCTGGCCGAGGCCACCTGCACCCACCACACCCAGCACTGCAGCAGCGCGAATGTTGTTTTCCCAGCGGTAGAGTGTGTAACTCATCAACTGCGGCAAAACCTGCGGCAGCGTGGCGTAAATGAAAACGCGGCTCTCTCCCACGCCACGAGTGCGCAGGGCAAACGCGGGGCCGGGGGGAGCGTTTTCAATCGCCTCGGCAAACAACCGACCCAGCACACCGGCCGTGTGCAGCCCCAGCGCCAGCGTGCCGACAAACGGCCCCAGACCGGCTGCGATCAACAGCAAGGCCGCCCACACCAGCTCCGGCGTACTGCGCAACGCATTGAGCACCAAGCGCGTGGGGCCGCGCCAGCGCGCGGGGTCGTCAGCATGCGTCTTGCTGGCCGACAGCGCCAATGCCAGCCCGAGGATCACCGCCAGCAAGGTGCCCAGTGCCGACATGGCAAGGGTTTCCAGCGAAGCAGCCAGGACCTTGCCGAGAAAAGCCGCCTTGAGCTCGGGACGCAAAAGTTCCCCCAGAAACCTGCCCATTCGCGCAAAGGCATCCCACGACAAAAACTGCGCCCACCTCAGGTCCAGTGACCAGAAGCTGGCCACCACCAATGCAAACACGCCCGCCACAAACCAGCAGGCCTTGCAGCGCGCATCAAACAGCTTGGGCGGCAGTTTGTAGACCTCATTGGCGGCACGAGCGCTCACGCTCGGGCCTTCATGCTGCGGCCTCATGCCAGCCCCTTGCGCAAATATGCACTGACCCGATCCGCCAGCCAGACCAGGGCCATGAAGACCATCAGAATAGTTGCCACTTCGGAGCCGTTGAACATCTTCATGGACGAGTCCATTTGCTGGCCCAAACCGCCCGCACCCACAAAGCCCAGCACGGCCGACGAGCGGATGGCGCACTCCCAGCGGTACACGGTATAGCTGGTCAGCTCGGCTGCGTTTTGCGGCAGCAGCCCATAGAAGAAAGCCTGCAGGCGGCCCGAGCCATTGCGCATGAGGCTGTTGGTGGCGTGCGCGTCACCGCTTTCCAGAATATCGCCATACACCTTGCCCAGCATGCCACCATAGGTCAACGCAATGGCCAGTACCCCTGATGTAGGCCCCAGGCCCACCACGCGCACAAACACCAGCGCCCACACCAGCTCGGGCACGCTGCGCAGCACCATCAGCAGCCAACGCACGCCCTGCCGTGCAACAGACGGTACAAAGGCCATTTGCCCCGTGAGCGCCGAGAGCGATAGCACCCGAACCGACATGAGCGCCAGCGGAATCGCCAGCACCAGCGCCAGCGTGAGGCCCGCCGTGGCGATGGCGACGGTGCGCCAGGTCTCACGCGCTACCATGCCCAGAAATTCAAGATCAAGCCGGGGTGGGAAAAACGCCGCTAAAAAGTTCAGCGCGGGCTTGAGCGAGCCAGGCTCCCACAGCACCCATGGCTTGAACTCGGTGAGTACCAGCATGGGCCACAGCACCATCAGGCCGGCCAGCGCCCAGAATAGACGCGCCGTCCAGGCCGGGTCGCGCAGCGGCGGGCGAATCAGGGGCAGAACAGGTGCAGCCGGGTTTGACATGGACGATGACTTGGGCTGCAGCATGGACGGCTATTTGATCGAACCACTCACCGGCAATTCATCATGACCGGAGCAGCCGCCTGCACCTGAAAATCCGGCTCGCCGACCGCCGGGCCAGTCAGCTCGTTCAGATGCTGCACGTAAAGCGCCTGCAAGCGCTCTGGCGTTACCTGGGACGCAGGCAAGTCAAACGCCAGCTCACCGGAGCGCAGCCCGATGATGCGCGGGAAGTTGGCCAGCGCCATCTCTACATGGTGCAAAGTGGCCACCAGCGTGGCACCCCGTTCGCGCGCAACGCGTGTGAGGGTCTGAACCGCTTGCTGCGAGCGCGCCGGGTCCAGGGCTGACAAAGGCTCATCCACCAGCAAAAGACTGGCTTGTGAAGCCAGCGCGCGCGCCAGGCCCACCCGCTGGCGCTCGCCACCCGAAAGCCGGTCCACCCGGTCAAAGAGCTTGTCACTCAAATCAAACTGAGCCAGCGCGTCTTCGGCCATCGCCATGTCCACGGGATAAAACAGGCTGCGCAGGCTGGCTCCCAGCGACTCATGGGGCAGACGCCCGGCCAGCACCGCAATCACCACACGCTGGCGTGGGGGAAGGGGCGGCACCTGGGGTGCCAGAAACAGCTGGCCGCGTAGCTGCTGCAAACTCGCACGGGATAGCGCCCAGGGGTCTTGCCCGTCCAACCCCATTGAACCAGCTGCAGGCTTAAGCGCGCAGGCCATCAGATGCAGCAGCGTCGTCTTGCCGGCACCCGACGGTCCGATCACGGCGACCTGTTCACCCGCCGCAAGCGCCAGGTTCAAGCCACGCACTGCGGGCGCTGACGCCACGGATGCCGATGGGTGACGGCCTGACAGGCTCTTCAGAACAATTTTCATGTGGGGAACAAGCCCATTAAGCTTATGGAACGGGCTGTGTCAGCTACAACTTTTATAGCGTTTACTTGATCAACCCGGCGCTGCGACCTGCCTGCTCGATGCCCTTGTAATTGTCGGTCTTGGTAGCGACAAAGCGGGTGGCCCGCTGCAGATCCAGAATTTCCTTACCTTCCGGCGTGTTGCGATTGAGATCCAGAAAAGCCTTCGTGATCTTCTCTTTCAAAGCGGCGGGCATGTCGGCATGCACTGTCCAGTTGTAATCAAAATAGGGCGGCGTGGTGTAGATGACCTTGACCTTGCTGGTGTCCACCTTGCCATCTGCCACGAATTTCTCCCACACGGATATGTTCAGGGCACCCGCCTCAACCTTGCCCGCGGAAACGGCGGCAATAGTGGCATCGTGTGCGCCTGAGTACGCGACACGTTTGAAATCCTTGTCTGGGTCAATGCTGGCTTGCAGCAGGAAACTGCGGGGCATCAGGTGGCCTGAGGTGCTGGATTGCGAGCCAAAGCTCACGTTTTTGCCCTTCAGGTCTGCCAGGGTCTTGATACTGGGGTCGCTGCTGATGAAGACCGAACGAAACTTCTCATCTTCTTCGCGCTGAACGAGGGGCACCGCCTTGCCACCAGAGCGAATATTGGCCTGCACAAATGTGAAGCCGCCGTACCAGGCCATATCGACCTGCTTGTTGGCGAGCGCTTCGACCGACG
>JANOAP010000694.1:0-20390 GCA_031411175.1 Rhodoferax sp.
TGGGCGGCGGTGCAGTCGCGCCCCGAGCCGGGCCTGGCCATTTTGACGGTGGGCAAACGCGACATTTCTTATGACCAGGAGATGCCCTCCACCCTGATGTTTTGCAAACGTGGCACACATGCAGCACAGCCCGCTCCGCTCGACTGGAAAGTCACCGGCCTGAATGACCAACACGCCTACCTGCGCTGGACGGATCCCGTCAACGAGAGCCTGCAAGTGGGCGACCTGGTGTGCCTGGGTATTTCGCACCCTTGCACCACGTTTGACAAATGGCGCTGGATGCCGCTGGTGGATGCGCAATACACCGTGTGTGATGCCATCGTGACCTGTTTTTAATGAGTGCTTTCATGACAACGGGTGTGTTGCAAAAAATTGCTGAGATCTTTGAGGCCGCGCCCACGGCGCGACGTAGCGTGTTGGCGCTGGTCCTGGAAGACCCCGAACGTGTGGTCGGTGAACCCTTCGAGTTGCTGGCCCAGCGTGCCAACTGTTCCGTGCCCACCATCATGCGCACCTGTCGTGATCTGGGTTATCCGGGTCTGCGTGAATTCAAGATGGCGCTGGCGCAAGAGCTTGCGGTGGGTGGCTCACCGCTGAACCGGCGGGTCCGGCTCGACGACGATGTGGTTCAGGTGATCTCCAAAGTCACGCGCGGTGCAGCGGCAGCCGTCAATGGTGTGCAATCGCATCTGGATGTGGCAGCGGTCAAAGCGGCTGCCGATGCGGTAGCCCAGGCCAGCCGGGTCGATTGTTATGGTGTCGGTGTCACCTCCAACTTCATGGCGACCGACTTGCAAGCCCGCCTGTTCCGCCTGGGGCTGATGGCCAACGCCTACCCGGATATCCATATGCAGCTGGTATCTGCCGCCACCATTGGACCTCAGGGTGTGGTGATTGCCCTGTCGCATGTCGGTGGCATGCCCTCGTTAATTGAATCGGTTGGTGTGGCGCGTTCACGCGGTGCCACCGTGATTGCGCTGACACAGCCTGACACGCTGCTGGCGCAGCATTCCGACATCGTGCTGGGTATCCATGTGCCTGCCGACCCGGTCATGCCGGTTGGCCCTGAGGCGTACCTGGCGCATTTGACCGTGATTGAAATCCTCACGGTGCTGGTGGCGCAGCGCCTGGGCGACAAGGCCGTCAAACGGCTGATGGACATTCACCAGACCTTGACCAACCGGGGCATCGACAGCCGCCACCACCCTAAGCTCGATTGGGGCCACACCGAACCGGGAGATCTGACATGGCCTGCGGTCAAATGAAGCGCATCACCCTGCTTGCGGGTGGCTCCATCGTGGATGGCAGTGGGGCCAATGCCTGGACGGGTGACGTGATGCTGCACAGTGACCGCATTGTGGCCATGGGCCCGGACCTTCAAGGCCAGTTGCTCCAGCATCTGCCGGCTGGCACTACACCTGCCGATGTGGACGTGCACAACTGCACCGGGCTGGTGGTTGCCCCCGGCTTTATTGACGTGCATACACACGACGATGCCATTGTGCTGAATGCGCCCGGCATGTTGCCTAAAGTTTCTCAGGGCATTACCACGGTGATCACCGGCAACTGTGGCATTTCGCTGGCACCGTTTCAGGTGACCGAGCCCCTGCCACCTCTCAATCTGCTGGGCAAAGATACCTTTCTTTACCCTTCACTGGCAAGCTACGCGCAAGCGGTGGGTGCTGCCCAACCCGCCGTTAACGTGGCCTCGCTGATCGGCCACACGACGCTGCGCTTCGCCTGCATGGATGACCTGAGCCGTGCGGCGAATGCTGATGAGCTAGACCGCATGTGCACGCTGTTGGCCCGCTGCCTGGAAGACGGTGCCCTGGGCCTGTCGTCCGGCCTGTTTTATGAGCCCGCCTTTGCCGCACCCATGGAAGAGGTGCTGCGCCTGGCGCAGGTGGTGTCAACATTTGGCGGGGTGTACACCACGCATCTGCGCAGCGAGATGTTGACCATCATCGAGGCCCTGCATGAGGCGGGCGACACGGCCTTCCAAGCCGGTGTGCCGCTGATCATTTCGCACCACAAATGCGCTGGCCCGGCCAACTGGGGTCGCACGGTGGAGACTCTGCCGCTGATCGAGTCGTTTGCGGCGCGCCAGAGTGTGGCCATGGATGTCTACCCCTACCTGGCAGGCTCCACGGTGTTGCGTGATGACCTGGTGGACGGCGTGATTGATGTCATGGTGAGCTGGTCAACGCCCTACCCCGACATGGCGGGCCGCATGCTGGCCGATATTGCCCGTGAATGGGGTGTGGACCAGAAAGCCGCCTGCCAGCGTTTGCAGCCTGGTGGTGCCTGTTATTTCCAGATTCACGAGGACGACGTGCGGCGTGTCATCCAGCATCCCTTGAGCATGATTGGTTCAGACGGCCTGCCGCATGACCAGCACCCCCACCCCCGGCTGTGGGGCGCGTTCCCACGGGTGCTGGCGCGTTACTGGCGTGACCAGCAACTGTTTTCGCTGGAGCAGGCCGTCTACAAAATGACGGGCTTGTCGGCACGCAACTTCCGCCTGCACCAGCGTGGGCAATTGCAACCCGGCTGGTTTGCCGATGTGGTGGTGTTTGACCCGAAACGGGTGCGCGACGTGGCCACCTACGAGAACCCGATCGCACGTGCAGAAGGCATTGAGAAAGTGTTTGTGAATGGCACCCTGACCATTGATGCCGCCAGCCCCGCCGTGCGCCAGCGCGCAGGGCGCATGATCAAGCGGCACGTGCCGTAACTTAGCGCGCGCAGTATGCTCAATCCGGATTCGCCAGCGTCTCCGGGTCAGGCCCCTCACCGCTGGTTTTGCGTGTGGCCTCGGCCTGAACCTGCAGCCATTCGCAAAACGCACGAATCTCGGGCCGGGCGCTGCTGCGGGGCCCAACGATCAGCCAGTAGGCCATGGGGCTGTCCATGCGGGTGTGGGGCAGGGCCTCTATCAGGTCGCCATTGACCAGGTTTTCCGAGATCAGTGGCAGGCGGGCCAGCGCCACACCTTGGCCTGCCAGCGCGGCCTGCACCATCTGGTCGGCGTAGTTAAAGTACAGCCAGCGCTTGGGGGTGAGTTTGGTCAGTTTTTGCTCGTCAAACCAGCGTCGCCAGGTCAACCATTCCAGATGCGTGCGGTGCGCATCCCCGGCCTCAATCAACGCAAACTGCGCCAGGTCGCCGGGTTTTTTAATGCGCGGGTTGCTTTTGAGCAACCAGGGGCTGATAACCGGTGCCAGTTGCTCGCCAAACAGGCGTATCGCGCTGCCTGGCATGGCTGCGGCAGGGCCGTAACGAATGGCCAAGTCCACATCGGCAACATCCATGTCAACCGCGTTGTCGCTTGCATCGATGCGAATGTCAATGTCGGGGTTGTTGCGCTGAAACACCTCCATGCGGGGTATCAGCCACATGGACGCAAATGATGCAAAGGTGGTGATGGACACACTCTTGCGCCCAGCACTCTGGCGTATCTGGTGCACCGCGCCATCAATTTGCGGCAGCGCACGTGACACCGCCAGCAGCAACTGGGCACCGGCGCTGGTCAATTCCACGGCCCGGGTGTGGCGCAAAAAAAGACTGGTTCCCACGTCATCCTCCAGCGTCTGAATCTGGCGGCTCACGGCCGATTGCGTGAGCGACAACTCTTCAGAAGCTGCCCGAAAATTCAGGTGGCGCGCTACGGCCTCGAACGCGCGCAGGTGGCCCGCCGCAATCGGGCGGGTGCGCAAATGGGTTTGTGAGTGCTGCATTGCTTGCAATTTGATTCGTGCGGGAATCGCATCAATAGTGTCCCTCGTTTTCATTGGACGCACAAGCTACAAAGATAGATCATTCATTCCCAATCTGATGAATTGGCAACCCCATTGGAGAAAATCATGACACCGCAAACTGCTCTGGAAGCATCTCAACCTTGCACTCAATCCGCGGACATTGAGCCGGCCGGAAACTGGAAGCTGGGCAATTGGAAGCTGGACGAGGGCCGTGCAATCACCCTGCGTAGCAAAGATGAAGGTGTTTTGCGTGTTGCGCAAGGGCGCGTGTGGGCGACCATTGACGGCCCCCACATCGGCCCAGCCAACGACTCGGGTGATTTCTTTCTGGATGCCGGTGAAAGCCTGACGCTGCCTGCGGGCCAGCGTGTCGTGATCGAATCATGGAACGCCTGCGCCAATGAGGCCGCTTACTTCAGCTGGGACCCCACGGTGTCTGCGCAGCAAATGGACCAGCCGGCAGATTCCCGTTGGCAGCTTGCCGTAGCGTATCCGCTGCGGAACTTTGGCGTTGCGCTGGTTATGGCGGCACACGCCCTGGGACGGCTGGCCTGGGGCATTGCCGGGTATGGCGAGTTTCTGGTGGCAGGGCGTGGCCGCGTGATGCAGCGCCTTGAATCCAACCCACCCTGAACCTAACCCGCCTTGGGGCTTGGCTTGGCCTTGACATTGACCACTGGCTTGGCTGCGGGCTTTGGTTTTGCTTTCGGCTTGGGCTTCATGGCCCGTGCCTTCAAAGCCGCGTCAAATGCCAACTTTGCCCAGGGCGCCATCAAATGCGGTGCCTCCATCGCGTCTTCTGGTGCGCTGTAGTAATTCATGCTTTTGGGCACCCCTTTGACCGGGTAGGTAAACCGCTCGCAACCAGCGGCCTCGAACTGGTGACGTGAATCCTCATCTGCCTTAAGCCAGAGCTTGTCGCCACTTCCCAGGTTGGTCATCAACGCGACCGTCAGCCCTTCGGTACTGATGCCAAAGCCGCCAAACATCCGGCGCGCAACGCAAGGCCCGATGCTTGCCAGCAGCTCGCAGCAGTACTGTGCGAATTCATTTTTAGAGGACGGCATGGGTGAAAGGATAATTCATTCATGGCCAGACCGAAATCCCTAAGTTTTGAGCTCAAGCGCGACGACATTCTGGAGCGTGCCGCTCTGTGTTTTGCCGATAAAAGCTACCCGGCTGCCAGCATGAATGACATTGCCGCGGCCAGTGGCACGTCCAAAGCACGGCTCTACCACTACTACGATGGCAAGGAGGCAATTTTGTTTGATCTGCTTGAGCGCTATACCCAGCGCCTGCTGGGCCTGATAGGCCAGGTGGAGGCCACGGCGCAGCGGCGCAATCTGGATGACCGCGAGGCACTTCATGAGCTGATTCGCAGTTTTCTGGCGGAGTACCAGACCTCGGCCACACGCCACGTCGCCCTGCTGAACGACACCAAATTTCTGGGCGTGGAACAGCGCGAGCTGATCCTGAACCGTCAGCGCGACGTGGTGTCAGCCGTGACCCGCTTCCTGTGCCGGGCCTACCCGCAGCGGGTCAATGGCCCCAACCAGACAGCTATCACCATGATGCTGTTTGGCATGATCAACTGGACGTTCACCTGGCTACGCCCGGGTGGCGCCATGAGCTATGCAGCCTTTGCAGACGAGGTTGTGGCCATGCTGGAAAACGGACTGAGCCAAACCGGGATAACCGGAATAACCGGGATAGCCAAGCCATGACGCCCGCGCACATTGTTGTCATGGGAGTTTCTGGCTGCGGCAAATCAGCTGCGGGCCGAGAACTGGCGGAACTGCTGACCTTGCCCCTGATTGAAGGCGATGACTTTCACCCCGCCGCCAATTTGAAGAAAATGCAGCAAGGCATTGCATTGAACGATGCTGACAGAAGCGGCTGGCTGGTGACTCTGGGGAAAGAACTCGCCACGCACAAACAGGGTGCCGTGCTGACGTGCTCTGCACTCAAGGCAGATTACCGCAATGCCCTGCGTGACCATGTGCCCGACTTGAGGTTTGTTCACCTGGCCATCACCCAGGCAGAGTCCCTGAGCCGCGTGGCGCAGCGCGCAGACCACTTTTACCCCCCCAGCCTGGTGGCCAGCCAGTTTGAGGCGCTGCAAGACCCCGCTGGCGAGCACAACGTGCTGGTGCTCGACGGCAGTGCGCCGCTGGAGGGTTTGGCCGCGCAAGCGGCGGCGTGGGTGCGCGGCTCTGAATCTGAAGGTGAAGCCGACGGCGGATTCAACAATACGTAATTCGTTACGGTTAGGTAAACTCGACACGCTCGTTCAGCACACGTCTTTAACCCACGGTTTGTCACTCAGGAGCCCCCTTTATGTCCACCCCCGCTACGACCTCACCCACCAAAGCATTTGCCTCGCAGGCCGACCTGGCCCAGAAAAAAATCACCTTCGAGCAGCTAAGCAAACATTGCTGGGCCTATACCGCCGAAGGCGACCCCAACAGCGGTGTGATCATTGGCGACAGCTACATCATGGTCAGCGATGCCACAGCGACACCCGCCATGGCGCGAGACTTGATTGCCAAGATACGCACCGTGAGCAACAAGCCTATCAAATACGTGCTGCTTACTCACTACCACGCCGTGCGTGTGCTGGGAGCCAGCGCCTACGTTGCTGAAGGCGCTACTGAAATAATAGCTAGCAAAGGCACATTGGAGCTGATTGCAGAACGCGGCGCGCAAGACATGCAAAGCGAGATCGAGCGCTTTCCGCGTCTGTTTCAGGGCGCTGAAAGCATCCCAGGCCTGACCTGGCCCAGCATGGTGGTGGGCGACGGCAAGGCGGGGCGCCAGGGCTCGGTGAGCATCAATCTGGGTGGCGTGGTGGTCGAGATCTGGCACCCCGGTGCAGGCCATACGCGTGGCGACACCATTGCCTGGGTGGAAGAAGAAAAGGTGTTGTTCAGCGGTGATCTGGTGGAGTACGAAGCGGGTGTGTACACCGGCGACGCCCAATTGGCAGAATGGCCTGCCACCCTGGAAGCCCTGCGCGCCCTCAAGGCCGAAGCCATCGTTCCTGGCCGCGGCGAAGCCATGAAAGGTGCCGCCAACGTCAACAAGGCACTGGACTACACCTCGCGCTGGGTCACCACGCTGTTCCGGGCGGGCAAAGAAGCTGCTGCGCAAGGCATGGACCTCAAAAGCGCCATGGCCCACACCCGTAAAAGCATGGACCCCGTCTTTGGCCATGTGTTCATCTACGAGCACTGCCTGCCGTTTGACGTGAGCCGGGCCTACGACGAGGCCAAGGGCATCACGAACCCACGCATCTGGACGGCGGAGCGGGACAAGGAGATGTGGGCGGCGTTGCAGGCGTGAGACGTCGGCTACGCTATAGGCGGGGGTAAGCCTTGAGTTCGTGCTGGGGTTTGGCCATATAGGGTTGAAGCACGGGTTTCGTGCAGATTTCCTTTTCTAGATTCGCGATGGCTGTGAGTGCCTCTTGTAATGCCTGTGCCTGCACTTTGGTCAGTTTGGCCTCATATTCTTCGACATGTTCCAAAGCTGGTTCTACCATAGCCCGTTCTATCTGATCGGGCAGTGACGACGAACCAAAGGGCTGGTGAGCAGCATTGGCAAACCCGGCCAGATGGGTTCTGAGCGCCGTGAGATAAGCATTGAAGCGCACCCAGCGGTGGTCCATCCATGCCGCGCTGCCCCTTAGCGGCTGGTTGAATTTGGGCGGGCTGTCGCTGAACTTGTCTGCCAGGGCCTTCCCGGCCTGGGTGCCGCGCCCATACGCAAGTTCGCGAATAGCCTTGGACTCAATTTTGAGATTCAGGCCACCCGAGGTTTGGCCTTTCTTGTAAATGGTCACAACCCGGTCGCGGATACCTGGCATGCGCAGGTTGGCGTTGTCGGACCAGTCTTTGGCCGTGCTCGCCACGCTTAACAGGTAGTCAAGAAACCCGGCCCACGTTTGGGGACGGTAAGACCCGGAACCATCGTCTTCACCAATCAATTTCCACTTCTCGCTTCTGCCACCTCCATGATCCTTCGTCACCTTGAACGGCAGATCGCTCTGCGAGCCGTTCGGACCAAGCTTGTCCTTCCGGGAATCCTCGGTCAGATAAATGCCAAACGTGGGCCAATCCGGAACGGGGCTGTCAAAAATGTGCAGCGGAAAGTTTGACGTCACACCGCCGTCGGTAAACCACGCCTGCTTGAAGCGGGGGTGCTGGTCTTTTTTTGAATTCCATCGTTCGTGGTCAATGGCGTAAGCAGGCACCGCCTGAAACAGGATTGGAAAATTCATGCTGAGTCTGACTGCGACCAGAATTGGCAGGCCGCCACGCGGCATTTCGCGGAAATCATCGGTGATGGCGGGGTCATCGGGGCTGGGACTCACTGCCAGGTCGGCGAAGCGTTTTTTTTGGCCGCTGCTGTCGACGTATGGCGCACCCTTGAGGTGCTCCACGGCGTCTTCGGTGTAGGGGGTGCTGTTGATCCGGAGGTATGCAATGACTTCACGGGGAAAGTAGCGCTCCCATTCCTTGAGGTTGAAAAACAGCCGGACCGAGTGATCTTCCAGCGGCATTTCATAGGGCCTGCCGTGGCTGACGCAACTGGTCATCATGCGCAGATCGATGGACTTTTGCCGAGGCTGCCCCGTCTCGCTCTTGGGTCCCAGCGGGGCATCCCAAAGGTCTTGAAACGTCAATGGCCGGTGCAAAGGCAGGCCGCAGGCGCCTTGTATGCCCTTGTGCAGCCAGTCGATCAATCCATCGGTCTTGCCGCCATCGGTCGAACGGCCACTGCAAAATCCAAAGCCTGGCGCCTTGACCAGTTGGTGAACCTCTGTACACCAAGTGAGTAATAGTGCAAGCAAGGCCACGAACAAACCAAATAGCAACGAAAGAACGGCCTGCCATGCCGCCTGGCCACCGCCGAATCCGGTGCGTGGCCAGTGCCCCTGCCAGAGCTCAGTTCCGTCAACGGTGGGAGCCAGTGCAACCATGAGGCCCAGAATGAAACCAAGACTGACGGTCAACCGATAGTGCTTCCACAAGGCACCCGGAAGGGTTCCAAGCAACTGTTTGAGACCGACGGAGACCATGTCGACAAGAAAACTAAAAAGGCGCTGGAGGGGTTTCTCGGTCTGGAACAGCGAGCGGATCACGGTGTGACGGGGATCATTCGGTGAATTCTCCGCCAGTTTCTCGGGAACCTCTCTCAAGACCGAATCAAACCCGCGATTCGACCCGAACCGCCTTGAGAACTCACTGGCGGCAGCCAGTGCCGCCGCAATGGCACCAACCGATGTGCCGGCCAGGCTCTGGAAGCGAAACCTGCGTGCCAGTTCAATCAGTACGCCGGGGTAGATGACGCCATCGACAACGCCGCCCTGAAGCACCAGATCGCAATACTGCCCATAGGGGGGGGCGTCGTCAGGGTCCAGCGGCGGCGGCATCGCAGCCCCGGACGTCGAATGGCCTCCATTCTGCGGCTTTGCCATGGCTCAGGATCGCTGCAAGAACCTGCTGGCGGTGGCGATGGCACCGCTCGCAATTGTTGTCAAGGCAGGCACGCTCGGAAAGAATGCATAGCAGGTTCCCCGGGTCTCGACAAAAGCGTCCAGCCCTTTCAGGACGATGGGCGGCGCATCACTCATCGGAATTTCAAACTGGTTGCCCATGCGCTGGCTGCTATTCGGCTCATGGTTGCCAATCAGCGGGTCTTTGCCGTCCTGAGCAAAGGGCATGCCCATCGGATTGCGGTTGGCCCAATTGCCAAGCAAATGTTCGAATTGCTCTTCCAGGCTGGCGCAGAAGAACAGACCCAGCATGCCACGGTCGTCCGAGGTGTTGTTTTTCCCAGGGTCGTATTTCTCGCCATAAGGCAGGCCTCTGCGCAACAGGGGTCTGCGCAGCCGGGGCACTACGGGATCGTCGCGCGGGTTCATTCGCCGGATGTGAGCGCCAAACGGACACTGAAGCCCCTTGCGGTCATCCAGATACTCGAAATCATTCATGCCAACTGCACCTGTCGGGCTTGTATCCGCCGTCATGCGGCGTTTTTGCGCATCCGTGAGGTCATTTTCATCTTCTGTTGAAGGATCGATCTTTTCGGATACCCTTTCCCCGTTGGGCCAGCGCCCCAGCATCTTCGCTTTGAGCCAAGCCGCGAAATAATCGGTATTTTCGCTGCCGTGCAGGGGCGCTGCCTGGCTTTGAAGGTAGGCTTCCAACTTGGGCACGTGCTGGTACATGCGGCGCAATACACCAAATGTGCCGTCTCTGAAGAACGCGCCATAGACTTTTTGTGCCGATACCGGGCTGATGGGCTTTGGCATGCTCGCCTGCACGTTGGCGCCAGGAACAAGCCAGGGATTGGACCCGTCATTTTTTTCATGACCAAGCAGAAGCTCGCCCGGCATATGGCGGTTTATCGCCTTCTCGGCGAGTAGTTGCTTTTTGGCGTGGATGCCGTAAAACCGCGGCGCTGAAAGACCATCGACCATGCCAAAGTGAATTTCATTGGGGTTTTCGAGCGGTTGGCCACATTCGATCCAGGGCTTTTCCATCACGCAAGAACCGGGTGTTGACGCGCTGTCGGTGAAAGACAGAACAGATGTCTCAAAATCCATAACGTCCCTGGCGTAGTCGCCCGCCGCAGCGTGAAAGACCAGGACGGCATGGATGTTGCTATTGCGATAGCGCTCGTTCCAGAACTGCGGCGCGCTTGGGCCTGAATCGCCAAGGTGTTTGGCGGCGCGCCAATACGCACCTTCCGCATAGGCGGGCGCCTTGCGCCTGAACAGGTCCGTCAATTGCGGGTGCGCGCCCAGTTGAAGGAAGCCTTCAAAGGTGATGCCCACATCGACAGAAAATTTCAGGTCTGCCGATCTCTTGCAGATCCATTGATCGACAACTTGACGGAATGCCTTGATTGGCAAGATTCCGTGGTCCACCCAGTTAGAACGGCGGTTCCCGTAAAAAGCCCCCCGTGCACCAAGCGGGGCTTGGTATGAACAGGCCTGTTGCTCTTGCGCATCGTCATCCACCAGTTGAATCAGGTAGTTGCGCCGAGACTGCCCACGGTAACCTCGGGTGACCAATGGCTGGGCCGAATTCGGTGCGGCAAGTTTGAGCCGTGGGTCGCCGGTCATGGCGCACCTTCAAGCGTGGAGAAGTCAAATTTACGCCGCGGATTGAATGCGTCACCAATCATTGTGGCATCGGCTTCCGGGTAGGCGCTGAAGAACAGGTTGCCAACCGACGGCTGCTGAAAGCGCCGGATGAACTGGACGAACTCGAAGGCGTGCTCCTTGATGGGTGCCGGCGGGCCATCTTCGATGTGCGCGAAGAACCGGTCGAACAAGGGCCCGAACTCACGTGCAAAGTGACCGATGTAGGCATCGAAGTCCCCGTCGTAGGCCGTGAACAGCACGAGCTTCGAATCGTTGTCCAAGAAGATGAACGACGCGAAATGCACGTGCCTCGCCTCGCGCAGCACTTTTTCAATGAAGGGTGCGCCGTATTGAAGCACCTTGCGCAGGGCGGCCGCATGTTCCGGTACCGGGTTCTTGACCGGCAGCACGGTTTGCAGGGGCGACTGCCGCAGCAACTTGTCCCGCTCATATTCCAGCGGATAGCGCTCACAGATGAATCCCGCCCGTTTAATGAGGCCCACCGCCTCGCCGGTTTTCTTGTCCAACGTCTGGGTCAAGCCCGGCAGCACCATCAGTTGGCGCACCGTATAAGTGATGCTGTGCATGGCCATGTCTTTGCCAATACAGGAATGCAGATACTCGGCGCGGCCGTCACTCCGAACCAGTTCGGGCGGCCCGCCGAATGCTTTGCTGAACGGACAACGTCCTGTGTGTTTTGCGCTGGCCGACGGTGTGCCCGGTGGGTCGGACATGCCGGGCTCTGCGCCCAAGCGGAAGCCCCCGGCAACCCAGCTGCCGCCACCCACAGCAATGATCATGTGTGTGCCGGCCTTGATGGGGTCATTGCCGCTGTGGTTCAACTCGATGTCTTGTGCCGCCTTGCGTGGGACGAAGGGTGGCGGTGGATTGACCCGCAGGGCCTCTTCAACCAGCGCGCGGAACGCGCTGGCAGACTCATCCGTCCAATTGGCATCCCTGTGCTGCTCTCTGGTGTCGACGGCTTTGCTGCGTACTTTTTCCAGGCCGTTTGCAGGTAGAGAAAAAAACTGCCTGACTGCGATGCAGACCGCGGCGCGCAAATTGGTGATGGTGCCGCTGACCAGCCCGGTCACCATGATCGCCTTTTCAGTGGTCGAAAACTGTTGGGAGAGTGCTGGCACGCGCTGCCCGGCCCCGCTGGCCATCATCTGCATCAGCGGAAAAAAATCTTCGAGCGGGCAAGCCCTGGGGGTGGTTCTGTCACCTTCTGCCTCGAAAGAGTATCGGCGCAGCTTGTCGAACTCGTCCTGCAGGTTCTCCCATTGGGTCTCTTCGTCCTTCCCGGTCTGGTGGTCGTACAGGTCGATCAATGCTGCGGCGCGCTGAGTCACTGCGGCCAGTGCCTGTTTGGCCAGTGGAATGGCCGCGGGATCGGTGATGAAATGCTGGCCCATGTTGACGTGCATCAGGCCGTTGCCAACGTGGTGGGCGGTTTCCTTCAGCAGCGGCAGATCGGCCAGGCTGAAGCCGAACAGGCGGGCCACGTAGTTAACGGCCACCATCTCCGCCAACTCCGCCACGTCGAACTCCCTGCATTTCAAGGGCAGCAGCGCGCCCGCCTTGAAGGCCACCGTGGCGATGGCGTCCAGGTGCGCAGGCTTGAACTGCTGCAGCAGTGTGTAGCAGTACTGGCGCTGGTGATGCGGGCTGCGAAATGGGTCAGCACCGTTATCTCGATAGTCCGTCGGCTCATCCAGTGCCAGCATGAAGGTGCCCCCCAGGCTCGCGTAAGGCGCGTGGCTCCATTGCAATTGATCCCATGTGACGCTGCTGGAATGACTATAGGCAGCGTCTACATGGTCGGGGTGAATCACCAGCCAGGCATCCTGCCGGTAACTTTTGGGGCGATCTTCATCCAGATCTTTTGGGTTGTCCTCCCGGATGGCGCGGCTTTCGAATTTCAAGGCGGTCTTTTTTGAGATGGCGTCGTCGTAGAGTTGTGCGCGCAGGTCATCGTCACTGAGCCACGAGAAAAGCAGCCGATTCGCCCGGGCCGGGTTGACGGCGTGCACAGCATTGAATTCCGCGACAGTTGGCATGGAGTCTCCTTATGATTTTTCGGTTGTTTTGATGCCGGGAATTGCTACAAAGACAGGCTTAATCAGTCACTTCGCGCAATTGTTCAAGCAGCTTCTGCGCAACAAGCTGATCGCGCGAGCTTGCGCCACTTTGCAGCGCAGACAAGGCTGACTCCAAACTTTCGATACCCGAGGCACGTGATGTCGTCTGCAGGCAGCGGCGTGCCTGGCTTGATGCTGCGCGCAGCGTCAGTGACGCAAAGCCCAAGCCCTCCGCCGTTGCTTTGGCGCCCGCGAAAGCGGCGTCCGCGAGATCGGTAAGCTGTTGTCCAGTGCTGTTGCCGGAATCCGGTTGTGTGGCTTGCAGAAGCTGCAGTTCACCTTTGATGCGGAGCACCTCGGGTTCGTAATAGCGTTCCCCATGTTCCTTCACGATCCGGCAGGCTTCCTCAATAAGGTGAAGTCCTGCCTCAACCTGGCCCAACTTGGCGTTAGCCTGTGCCCGCAAAGCCAGGTAAAACGTCCGGGTGACAACCGTTCCCGTGGCCGTCCAAAGCGTGTAGGCTGCATCCATTTGCAACAAGCCACGTTCTGGTTCACCGAGCTCGCTGACGCAGGCGCCATGGATGAGGCGAGCGTGAGCCGACCACATGTCATGTTCGCCAGCCTGGCAAACATCAATCGCGTCCTGACTGATACAAAGGGCCTGTTCCAGGTCTCCGCACCACATCAGCACCATAGCCTGCATGCCAAGCGCTTGTCCCAGACCGAGGCGCTGGCCCAGCTGCCTCGCCCGTTCAACGCCCTCAGCGGCGCGCTGAACCGCGAAATCCACCTGACCCATTTCCCACAAGCAGACAGCGGAATACATCAGGCTCATGACTTCCGGGCTTTGAACAAGCTTGCCCTGCAAGTTGGAGCTCCGGCAAACTTGCAAACACTGCTCACATACCTCTTGCATGGCCCTGGCATGCCCTTGGTGATGCAACACATTGGCCAAGGCAAACAAGCACTGGGAGCGAGTCAGGGCGTCGTTAAATTCAAGAGCCGTTGCTTGCGCCTGGATGAGGTAAGCATGGGCCTGGCCAAAGTCAGCCCGCATCAGGTAATAGGCTTCCAGACCCAGTTGGGCACGGAGCAAGGCTTTTTTGTCGCCCAGTGCCTGGGCCAGAGACAGGGCAGACAGGTAACTTTGCCCTGCGCCGTCTGAGCCATAGCCTTTGGTGGCGATTAATTGCCCGGCCATTGTCAACTCGGTGTCCAGCATTGTTTTGGACACTTCAGTTGAACCTGGCAGCCGCTGTAGCAGATGCTTGGCCGCCGCCAAGTGCGCCAGGCTTTCGACATGGGCTTCTGCCAGTTTGTATTTTTTCGCCGCCTTCAAATGCCATTTATAGCCCTCAACCAGGTCGCCACAAGCCTCGTAGTGTTGGGCCAGCACCTCGGGTTGTGATGCCCCAATCTCGGGCAAAGTTTGCAGGATGGCCTTGGCTACATTGCTGTGTAAATTGACCCGATCCGCGCGCCACATTGACTGGTAGGCGACCTCGTGGACCAGTGCGTGACGAAAGTAGTAATTCAGCACTTCGCCATTCACGTCAGGGGTGGTCAAAAGCAAGTCGCTGCGTATCAGTGCTGCCAGATGTAGCTGGGCTTGTGGTGTCTCCATGTTGGCGGCACCTGCGTCACACAGCGCAAGTAGCACCTGGCGGGGTATTTCGCGCCCGATAACACTGCAAAACTGCGCAAGCTGGCGTGCAGGCCCCAAATTGTCGAGCCGCTGCATCAAGAGGCCATGCAGGGTCGGAGGAATCGGGAATTCGCCTGTCAATCGAAATCCAGTAGGTCCGGCCCGCATCAACGGACTTTCCAGAACTGCGCGGGTTGACATTTCCACGAACAGGGGCACCCCATCCGACTTGGACGCGATGGCGTCGACGATCCGATCGGGTAACACCATATGGGAAGTAAGAGAAATAATCATGTCTCTCACTGCGGACCCAGCAAGGCGACCCAAATGCAGGTGACCATCGGCCAGACTGTGCCGGGTACCCAGACTATGACTCGAACTCCGGCGCTCGGTCAGAAGAACCAGCAGAGCGCTGCCTTTGGCCTCTTCTTTGAGACAGCGCAGGTAGTCCAGCGTGGATGGATCAACCCATTGCAGGTCTTCGATGACGAAACAAACGGCATGGTTTTGCGATTGCTTGATCAGCCAGTGCGCCATGGTTCTCATGATGAAGTGCCGTCTGGGCTCCTGCAGCTTGAGCAGGCTGGCGTTTGGGTCATCCAAATAGGGCACCCCTAGCAGGTAACTCAACACCATCTGGTCATTCGGGGTCAGGCTGTGCTGGGTGATGCTTTGCGCAAGCTTTTCACGGCGGACTTCAACGCTGTTGGAGGGAAGAATCTTGAACCACCGCTCCAGCATGTCAACGATAGGGCTGAATGCGCGCCCTGCGGTTTCGGCATAGCAACGGCAAATGAGAGGTGTTGAGTTGTCCACTTGCTGTATGTTGCGGACAAAGCCTGAAGCCAGGCGCGACTTGCCAATGCCTGCTTCCCCCGTGAGGTGCAGCCAGTGCGGCATGCCCTGCTTGACAACAGCCCATGCATCAAACAGAAGGTCCATTTCGGTTTGTCGACCAAGCAAAGTGGAGCTGTCGCTTTGACCGTCGGGGGCTCGTTCGTGAAGCGGCTTGGGTCCATGGAGAAGGTATAAATCCTGGGGACCTTCGAAGCCCTTCATCTCTCCCACTGATGAAAAGGGTTCAAGGTAAAAGTGTGTCCTGGCGAGCTCTGCCGTCAGCGCACTGGTCAATATGCTGCCCGGGGGTGCCAGCTTCTGGATTCTGGCCGCCAAATGGATGTCTGAGCCAATCAGGTGGACAGGACTGACAGCAATTTCCCCGGTGGCAACACCAAACCGCACTGGCATTTGCATGCGGTGCGCCTGTTGCGCTAGTTCTTTGGCAGCGTGCAACGCACAATGCACTGTGTCTTCGCGCAGATGGTGGACACCAAAGTAACACATGATGCCGTCGTCACCTTGAGGCTGGTCGCTGGTGCCACCCCACCGCCTGATGGTGGTAGCAAACTGTCTGTGCATTTCTTCGAGACGCAGGCTGTACTGCTCCTTGTCCCAATCGCGCATGAGGTCGGTCGAGTCTTTTAAGTCGTAGGACAAGGCTATGAGTGGGCGCAGGGTGCGCTGGAGATCCTGCGGGGTTTGGGCCACAGATGCGATGCCGTCATTCCCGTGGCTATTTGGTACGACGGACAGTCTGAATTTGCGCCCCCAGTTCTCGCGACCATCAAAAACCGATTTCCAGTCGACAGTCGCAAGCTGGTCGTCTATGCGAAGTGTTAGCACCAGCGCAGTTGCGTTGTGAAAAAAAGATTGAATCCGCTTGGGGAGCAACTCCGTAAAAATTGCTGTCCCATAGCGCTGGAGTGACTCGGTCCGAGAATGCCCCCCGTCACTATCCACCTCATGCACTGCAGCCTTCCACAGCGAATTGAGCTTTGCCATCCTAGCGGCGAGTCCATCAAGCTCCCCCACCTGAACCAACTCATGCCCTTCGTTCAGCGATGCCAGCAAGGTATCGGTATCCACACGCAATGACAGCGTCAAGGCGTTGTCTGTGTCTTGCTTTGGCATGCTTTTTGGAAATTTACTAAATCAAGTGAATGATCGTGTCTTGCCCAACATTTAAACCGAAACCGCTTTCGGCGGCATCATTCAAATTGAGTACGTCGACGCGCGGCACTGTCACTTTTTCACCACCGCAAAGGCAACTTCTTCACCAGCACAATCCGCCGCGCATCCACCCGCAAGTAGCCACCGTTCTCAAGGTCTTTGAGGATGCGGCTCACCATCTCACGGCTGCACCCGGCGCGGCTGGCGATTTCCTGGTGAGTGATGCGCTCTTCGATGCGCTGGGTGCCGTCGGCTTGGGGCGTGGCCAGCGCGTGCAGGCATTGGGTCAGGCGGCCATAGACGTCGATGAAGGCCAGGTTGCGTGCATTGAGGGTGGTTACGCGCAGGCGGCGAATCACCTTGGCCAGCAACTCCAGCGCAAACTCCGGCCGCATGGCAATAAAGGCCAGCAGGCGTGCCCGTGTTACCACGGCGCAGGTGGTAGCCTGCTGGGTGACCACGCTGGCTGAGCGCGGCCCGCCGTCCAGCGCCATCTCGCCAAAGTATTCGCCGGGGCCAAAGACGCCGTAGGTAATTTCCTTGTCGTTGGTATCCACACTGTAGGTTTTGACCTGGCCGCTCAGGATGATGAACAGCATGTCGCCCACATCACCTTCCTGAATCAGGATGCTGCCTTTGCGGTAGCGACGTACGTCGCCCAAGGCTGCCAGCTCACGCAGCAAGACCGGATGGGATTCGTCTTCGGCAAAGGCGCTTGCAAGCGGGTCCAGTGAGGCGGTTGCAGATTGGCTTGGCATGGCGCAGGCAGTTTGGGCGAGCAGTCTTGGGGATGTCTGACTGTACCCAAAACCGCTGCCAATGCGGCTGGCTGCGCAGCCCCAGGCCAATGGGGCCGCATTTGCAGGGGATGCAAAAAAACCGTGCTGCTACAAAATAAGTAGCTATTCAAGCATGTTTTATAAGGGCTGGCGGCCTATTTCATTGCTATTTTTAGCCCAAAACAGCATTTTGTGCGCTCAAGGTGCCCGCCAGCCCGGGCCAGTGCAGGCTGGGCAATTGCCAGGCCAGTGGCGGCAGCACGGACACTTTTTCAATCAGCTCGCGCACGCTGTCGCTGGCCGTTTTGTGGCGGATCGAGCGCAGTTGCGTGCGCACGGTGGATATTTGTACGCCGTGCTGTGTAGCAATCTCCTGGGGTCGCATGCCTTTGCAGACCTGCGCCAGCACCTGGCCTTCGGCACCGGTCAGGCCGCGCTCACGCGCAAACAGGGTGATGGTCGTGTTGTCGCATAACTGCTGTTTGGCGAAAGCCAGCAGCGCATAGTGCGGCATGGCTGTGCTGTCCACCGTTGGGGTCGCTGCTTGGTGTGCCGTGGGGAGCGGCATTACGGCTACTGATGTTTCCTGGCCGCCTTCTGCCAGGTTGAGCAGGCAGCGCACGCCTGACTTGGTGCGCGCCAGTGCCTGCGCCAGTTGCGCGGTGTTGCAGGGCTGCCGCGTACACAGCTTACCCTGCGTAATGTGCAAACCCGCTGTTAGCCCACCGGGTTCCTGCAGTGCCGCCAGCGCGTGGGCGTTGGCAAAGACCAGCTGGGCGGTGTCGGCGTCGACCACAGCCAGCCCATAGTCCACCTGGTTCAACACGGCCTGCAACAGGCTGACTTCTGCAGACGTGCGGGTGTTGGCAGCCAGATTGGCATCGGCGTTGGACATGTTGGGCTCCCTTGTCGCACCGGGCCTGCGGGTGCAGGCGATGTTGTCAGTGCGATGAGTCCAGCTTAAAAATTTTGGGATGTTGCAGGGTGTAACCATGACCTGCCGGGTTTGTGACGTGTGCACCAAATGCCGGTTTGAGCCCGTCAATTCCCATGACACCCTCCAGATGGAGGATGCGCGAACGCGCCCCACCATCAGTTCCCGGCTACTGCCTGCTCAACTCCCGCGCATCCCGCTCGTAAGCCGCCAGTCTGCGCACCGCGCGGGCACGCTGGTCGGGTGTCGTGGTGTTGTGCACACCGGAAAACACGGCGCAACTCTCTGCGATGAGCTTGTCGTTGTAGGCCTTGAAGGCGGCGTTGGGGGAGTTCATGGACCGGTCCAGAACCGCCCGCAATGCCGTCAGCGCATCGGCCTGACTGGGTTTGGCCCCGTTGGCACCGCTCACATTGCGCAAGGTCTGCAACACATCCTGCTGCCTGCGGATGCGTTCAGCATAATTGAGCTGGGGGTCAAAAATCGACGCCTCCAGCCCGGCACGAAGTGCGGCAATCTGCTTTTCTTCCAGGGGGCCGTAAAACTCTTCGCTGCGGTCTTTGTTCGATTTCATGCGTTTCTCGATCCGTTTGGCGGGGCTGAGGTCCAGCCATTTCTCGCGCCACTCGGCATCGTTCTTGGCAAATTTTTTCGCGATGTGCTGGATTTGCGCCGGGCCCAGGCTCATGGCAAGACTCACCGCCGTGGCCTCCGCCTGGGGGACCAGGGCGTCGAAGCGGGTGCGCACCTCGGCAAACATGGCGCACACCGGTGCCGGGGCCAGGTCGGCGCTGGCAAGGCGTTGAGACTTCTGCAGCAACTCAGCCAGCTTGGGCAGTTCGTCAGCGCGATGCCATTTCAGCAAGCGGGCCAACTCCTCGCGCACCTTGGTTGACTGGCTCTCGCTAAAGTCTGCATAGCTGTCAAGCCACCAGTAGCCGAACTCCGGCGCGTTGTTGTAGGCCAGCTTGACGGCACTGCACGCTTGCAACAGCCCAACGGCCAAGGCGGCGATGAGCCACCCGACAGTTCTCCAGCCGATAATTCGTTCAGGTTTTATAAATAGAGAGGATGGACGCATGGCAGCCAATATAAACGCTGGTGGAACACCCCCGATAGATGTGGTCATCATGGCCGCAGGCAAGGGCACGCGCATGAAAAGCCGGCTGCCCAAGGTTTTGCACCTGCTGGCCGGGCGTGCCTTGTTGCAGCACGTGGTGGACACGGCAGCCACCTTGCAGGCGCGCCGTGTGGTCGTCATCACCGGGCACGGTGCTATGGAAGTTGAAGCGGCTCTAGCAATAAGCACGGGAGCTAGCAGCCAAAATGGCTCTGAAAAATCGACCGAATTCGAACTGAAGTTTGTGCGCCAGGAACCCCAGCTGGGCACCGGCCACGCGGTTCAGCAGGCGGTGCCCGCGCTGCCAGACGACGGCATGGTGGTGGTGCTGTCGGGCGACGTGCCGCTGACCCAGCCCGACACGTTGCGCCAACTGATTTCCGCCAGCGGCGGAAACAAGCTGGCTTTGTTGACGCTGGAGCTGGCCAACCCCACGGGTTATGGCCGCATTGTGCGCAGTGGCGACAGCGTCGTGGCCATCGTCGAGCAAAAGGATGCGACGGACACCCAGCGCCACATTCGCGAAATCTACAGCGGCATCATGGCCGTGCCCGCCGCCCGCCTGAAGACCTGGCTGGCGCGGCTGGACAACAAGAACGCCCAGGGCGAGTACTACCTGACCGACATCGTCAAGATTGCCGTGGCCGACGGGGTACCGGTGGTGGCCCACAAGATCATCGACGAGGTGCAGGTGGCGGGTGTCAACAGCCCGGTACAACTGGCCGAGCTGGAGCGTGCCTACCAAAAGCAGATGGCCCATAAACTCATGGAGCAGGGCGTGCGCCTGGCCGACCCGGCAAGGCTGGACGTGCGCGGCGACCTGCTGTGTGACCACGATGTGTCGATTGACGTGAACTGTGTGTTTGAAGGCCAGGTCAGCCTGGGAGAAGGCGTGAAAATTGGTGCC
>JANOAP010000695.1:0-15636 GCA_031411175.1 Rhodoferax sp.
ACCCAAGCGGATGGCCGATCTGAATGGTGAAGACTTTGTGCTGTTCCGGCGCGACCAGTCGCCCCATATGCACGACCTGATGATTCATCACTTTCATCAGCTCGGGTTTTCTCCGCGCATCGTGCAGGAGGGCACCACGCATTACACGGTGCTGGGTTTGATTGCAGCCGGTTTGGGGTGCAGTGTGCTGCCCTCCAGTGCCGGCGAGCGGCTGCCACCCGGCGTGCGGCTGCTGCGTGTGCCCGACCTGAATTTGCGCGTGCCCGTTAGCCTGGTCTGGCGGCGCGACAACCACACGCCGGTTATTCAGCGATTTGTTGATTTGCTGTGTGGGCGAACTGCCACGACTGGTTAGCCAGATAGCAGGTAGGCAAACAGGGTCGTTTGCATCACAATGCAACAGCCATGGTTGGCCCTTGAGCAAGATGCCCGATACGCAACCCAAACTCGCTACCGAAAATTTACCGCTCAGGCCCTTGGCTCAGTTGCGTCTGGCACTGCGTGAACAAGAGGTGGTGCTGGACAACGCTGGTGTAGGCATCGCCTTCATCAAGCGCCGCGCGGTTGTGCGCTGCAACCAGCGCTTTGCAGAAATTTACGGCTTTTCTGCGTCGGCCGATGCACTGGGCCAGTCCAGCCAGTCGCTTTACCCCGATGAAGCCGCTTTTCATCGTCTGGGTGAGGCTGCCTATCCGGTGATGGCCACCGGCCTGCCTTACAAGAGCGAAGTGCAAATGCGGCGTCAGGACGGCAGCCTGTTCTGGACGCACCTGACCGGCACGCTCGTCAACCCGGCCAATACTGACGAGGGCTCCATCTGGATCGTTGACGACATTGATGAGCAGCGGGGTGCGGAAACCCTGCTCCAGTCGGTGCTGAGGGAACAAAAGCTGATTCTGGACAACGCCATGGTGGGCATTGTGTTTTTGCGCCACCGCCAGGTCACGCGTTGCAACCAGGCCTTCGAGCAGTTGTTCGGCTACGCGCCGGGCGAGCTTGACGGCAGTTCGTCGCGCCAGTGGTATCTCACCGAGGAAGACTGGATTGCTGCCGGCGAGCAATGCTATGCCCCGTTTGCCGCGGGCGAGGCCTTTGTAGGGGAAATGCTGTTGCGCAGCAAGGACGGCTCGGCCATCCACTGTGAAGTACGTGCCAAGGCCATTGATTCACGGGACCTGGATCAGGGCTCCATCTGGATCACCATGGACATCACAGCGCGAAAAGCTGCCGAAATGGCTTTGCTGCAGGCACGCATCGACCTCGAAAAGCTGGTGGAAGTGCGCACCATGGAGCTGCAGCAGACCGTGATGGCGCTTGAAACCAAGGCAGCGGAACAGGTCGAGGCGCAAGCCCACATTCAGCGGCTAGCGCATTACGACTCGCTCACCGGGCTGCCCAACCGCTCGCTGCTCCATGACCGGTGCCGGCTGGCCCTGGCGGCAGCACAGCGCAATGGCCAGAGCGTGGCGCTGATGTTTCTGGATCTGGACCATTTCAAGAACGTCAACGACTCCCTCGGGCACCGCGTTGGCGATGAAGTGCTGATTGAGCTGGGGGTGCGGCTGAAGGCCGCCGTGCGCGAGCAGGACACGGTCTCGCGCCTGGGTGGCGATGAATTCATCCTGTTGCTGCCAGACACGGACGTGCAAGGTGCCGCGCGCGTAGCTGAGAAACTGTTGCAGGCTGCGTTGATGCCGTTCCAGATCGAGCAGCATGAACTCACAGTAACGCCATCAGTCGGCATCGCGATCTACCCCAAAGATGGCGCCGACATTGACACCTTGTCGAAATGTGCCGATGCCGCCATGTACCGCGCCAAGGGCGATGGCCGCAACAGCTACCGCTTTTTCACACCCGAAATTCAGGCCAACTCCGACCGCGCCCTGCTGCTGGGCAACGCCCTGCGCCGCGCGTTGGAGCGCAACCAGCTGGCGCTGCACTACCAGCCACAAATTTCGATGGAGACTGGTAAAACCATCGGGGCCGAGGCCCTGCTGCGCTGGGAGCATCCCGAGCTGGGATCGGTCTCGCCGGCCGAGTTCATACCGATTGCCGAAAGCAGCGGGTTGATACTGCCGATTGGCGAATGGGTGATCCGCACGGCCGTCGAGCAACTGGCCGCCTGGATGAAACGGGGCATGCCATCGCTGATCATGGCCGTCAACCTGTCGTCGGTGCAGTTTCGGCATGCCGACCTGCCACAACGTGTTTCCAGTATTCTGGCTGACGCAAAGGTAGACCCTGGCCTGCTGGAACTGGAGCTGACCGAGGGCGTGGCCATGACCCATCCGCAAGCGGCGATTGCGGTGATGGACGACCTGCACCGGCGGGGTGTGCGCATGTCGATTGATGATTTCGGCACGGGTTACTCGTCGCTGAGTTACCTCAAGCGGTTTCAGGTTTACAAGCTGAAGATTGACCAGTCGTTTGTGCGGGACATCACGGAAGACCCCGACGACAAGGCCATCGTGGGTGCCATCATCAGCATGGCCAGCAGCCTGGGCCTGAAGACCATCGCGGAAGGAGTGGAAACCGAGGGGCAGCTTGCGTTTCTGCGCTCACGAGGCTGCACTGAGGCACAGGGCTACCACTTCAGCCGACCACTGACCGCCGCCGCCTTTGAGAGTTTTGCCAAACGCGAATCAAAAAGGCCTGATGAATAGGCCTGACCTGCATTTCCAAATCCGATGACTTTCATCAGGCCATAAACCCCAGGTTGACCGGGTACCCAGCGCCGCCAAAATGCCCGATGTTGGGCAAGATTCCTGATAACTCGCCAGGGGCCACCCCAAACCAGGTGGCCAGTGTTGCCGCGTACTGGTCTACCGAGGTGCTGGGCAGCAAGCGCCCTTGCCCCACATGCCACTGGTCGGCTGCTGCCGCGGTGCTGCCCACGCTGACCGGCGGCGGCGTGCCATAAAACGCCTTGCCCCTGACGGCTCCGCCCACCATGAGGTGGTGGCTGCCCCAGCCGTGGTCCGAGCCGTCTCCGTTTGATGCCAGCGTGCGGCCAAAGTCAGACGCGGTAAAAGCTGTGACTTTGCTGGCGACGCCCATCTCAACCGTGGCGTTATAAAACGCTGTCATGGCCAAGCTGACCCGGTCCATCAGCGTGGGCTGCTGGGCAATCAGGTTGTCGTGCAAATCGAAACCGCCCAGCGACACAAAGAATACCTGGCGTTTGGCACCCAGAACGCTTTGGCCCTTGATCAGGCGCGCCACCATCTTGAGCTGCTGCGACAGGCTGTCGGTCGCGAACGCGGTAGCCGGTTGTGGCAGCGCCAGCGCTGCTGTAATGGACGATTCAGCACCTATCGCCCGCTGGGTGACCTTGTTGTATTCGTTCTCCAGCTTTTGCGTGCGCGTTTGCTGGATCAGGCTGGCAATCGCGGCTTTCACAGCACTGGAGCCGTATACCGTGCTGGCTGTGGCGGGCGTGATCTTGATCGCGCCGCTGGTACTGACCTGGTATTGCAGTGCGGTGTCGCCCGATAGAAACACCGCGTTGCCGCTCACTGACATGCAGGTGAACAGCGAATTGGTGTTGCTGGACAGCGCCAGGTCACCGATGTTGCCACCCCAGCCCACCGTGGAGCCCTCGGGTGAAGATGACTGCCAGATCGACTGCTGGTCATTGTGCGAGAACAGTTGCGGTGGCAGCGGGTTGAGCGTGCGGTTGCTGCTGTTGTACTGGGTGCGCGTCATCGGCACCACCAGCGGCCCCACATTGAGTTGCACCGCCGCGTTGCCCGCGTTGAATAACCCCGCCAGACCCGTCATGGACGGATGAAGTGCGTACTGCCGTGCCTGGCCCAGCACATCGACCGGTGCTGTCGCCGGGTTCAGCCGCGTTGCGGCCAGCGCAGACTTGGCCAGGGCAATGCCCCCCGCCGTTTGCCCCGCGCCGCCGCCCCGGATGGTGTTGTAGAGGTTGTAGCTGGGGTCGTCATAGGTCACCACGGTGTTGGCATAGTCGTTGCCACCGAACAGGAAGACGCAGACCAGGGCCTTGTAGTCCGTCGCATCGAACGCAGCCGCCTCGCCCATGGCGGCCAGGTTGAGCGCCAGCGGCAAGCCAACGCCTGTCATGGCCAGTTGGCCCGAGCGTTTCAGAAAGGCGCGGCGCGAATGAAGATGGGGTTGAATCAGGTGCATCGCAGGCTTTCTATTTCTGGATCAGGTATTCGGCGCTGGCCATGACCATCAACACGGCGGCGTAAACGCGGTTTTTGCGCAACGTCAGATTGCCATTGGCCGAGCCGCCCGTGTCCACCCGCGTGGCCGCCAGCGCGGTGGCAATCAGCGTCTGGTTGGCCGCACTTAGCTGGCCTGCACACAGCATCAGGCTCACCCGACGCACCAGGGCTACCGGGTCATCAACGACAGCGAGTTCACCGGTGTAAGCCGCGCTGATGTCGTTTGAATTGAGTCCGTTGGAGATCACCCCCATCATGTAGTTCAGGTAGCCGCCGACACTGCTTTCGGTCACCAGCTGGAATTCGGGCGCGACTGCACCTGCACTCAATGCTGTCGATGGCGGCACATAGCCGGGCCGGAAAAAGTTAAACACCGAGGGCGAACGCAACGGGCTTTGGCCCAGCTGGGTGCCAGCATTGCTCAGGTCGCCAATCTTCCACGCGCCGCTGCCAGACGCCACACCAAAGCTACGGCCCCATTGCACGAACCGCAGAATGGGCTCGCGCAATTTGCCAAACTCGGGGGCTGTCAAGCCGGTAGGCCCGCGCGCTTCATCGTCTTGCAGGATGGCCGCAAACACGCGTGCCAGGTCACCCCGCAACCCCGCGCCGTTGTTGCTGAACACGGTGGCCACACGCTGCACGTAGGCCGGGCTGGGGTTGCTGGTCACCAGCCGCTGGATCATCTGCTTGCAGAAAAACGGTGCCGCATTGGGATGGTTGAACAACGTGTCCAGCGCCGTCTTGAGCGCTGCGGCACCCGCCGTGTTGGCCGCAACGGTCGTCCCCAAAAACGTCGCGGCCAGATTGGAGTGGTTGGCAGCCGTCTGCACCATGCGCAGGCGCGCAAATGCCGTATTGCCCACCGTGCGGGTGCCGCCACCGGTCTGGGGAATCACGGTGGTTACGTTCTGGCTTTGGTCCACATCAAAGCCCGTGAACACCCGCGCCAGGTTGCTCACATCACTGGCCGTGTAGGAGTCAATCTTCTTGCCAGCAGCGTCCAGCTTGGCCGTGCCGTCCAGATTGAGCTGCACGAGGCCAATGGTGAATAGCTGCATCACTTCGCGCGAATAGTTCTCGTCCGGCTGGCGGCCCGACGAGTCTTCTTTTTTGTTGCCCTTGGTGTTGAGGTAGTAACCCATGGCCACGTTGAGCGTGACCGCCTCCAGCAAGTCGCGGTAGTTGCCAAACGCGTTGGCGGCCAGCGTGTCCCAGTAGGCCGCCATGGCGTGGCTGCGCCAGGCGAAGTCCAGCCCGGTCAGCGACACCACAAAATACTCAGACAAAGCCAGCGTCACCCGCTTGCGCAAGGCGTCGGGCGAGGTCATGAGCTGGTTCCAGACCATGTAGTCGGCCGGGTAACTGTTGTCGTAATAGTTGTTGGTGTTGAGTACGTCACCGTAGCCCTGGGCCTCAAGCCAGTCCCAGCCCGTGGGGCCGTTGGGCCGCGCGAGCTGGGCTTCCAGCCAGGGCGCAAAGCCGCTGCTGCGCACTGCGGCGATGTCGGCGTCGCTTGCCGAGAATTGCGCCTGCAGCAGAAAACGCGCAGCATCGTCGTCGGTCACGGGAGTCAGAAAGTTGTAGCCCACGGTGCTTAGCTTGATGCCCGTGCCACCACTGGTGCCGCTGCCCGTGCCGGTACCGCCGGTGGTTCCCCCCGAAGTGCTGCCCCCGCCACCCCCACCGCCACAGGCGGCCAGTGCGGCGGCGGCAAGGGTCGCCTCGGTGATCAGCGCCGCAGAGTTCAACGGGGCGGTAGATTCTGTAGGGCTGACAATGGGGTTAGCTTTTGGCTGGACTACAGGTTCGGCGCGCCCGGCAACGTCCGGCGCGCCAAGAAGTTCTTGGGTCATGGCGAATGCACCCAGGCGGGCACGGGTTGAGGAAACAGTGGCCCGAGGCTACGCAGTTGTTGCAGATTCGCCTAGCGGAATTTCAAATTGTTACCGCGCCGCCTGCAGCAAATCACGCGTTCGCATGGCTTCGGTGCGGGCCGCCTTTGCGAAGTCGTCGCCGCCCGAGGCATACAAAATGGCGCGCGATGAGTTCACGATGATGGGGGCCAGGCTCACGCCATTGGCACCGCGCCAGCCCGCCTTGACGGTGGCCACTGCATCGCCGCCCTGCGCGCCCACGCCGGGAATCAGCAGCGGCATGGTGGGTGCCAGCACGCGCACCCGCTCGATCTCGGCCGGGTAAGTGGCACCCACCACCAGACCCAGTTGGCCGTTGAGGTTCCACGGCCCCTGGGCCAGGCGCGCCACATGCTCGTACAACAGCGGTTCGCCCGGCACGCTGGACAGCCGCTGGTTTTGCAAATCATCACCGCCGGGGTTGGACGTGCGGCACAGCAAAAAAGCACCCTTGCCATCAAACTTGAGGTACGGGGCTACCGAATCAAAACCCATGAAGGGCGACAGCGTGACGGCATCGGCACCGTAGCGCTCGAACGCCTCAATGGCGTACTGCTCGGCCGTGCTGCCAATGTCGCCGCGCTTGGCATCCAGGATGATGGGCACCTGAGGCGCGACTCGGCGCATGTGCTCCATCAGGCGCTCCAGTTGGCCTTCGGCGCGGTGCGCGGCGAAGTAGGCGATTTGCGGCTTGAACGAGATCACCAGATCAGCCGTGGCATCCACAATGGCCGCGCAAAAGTCGTAGATCTTGTTGGAGTCGCCCTTGAACTTGCCGGGAAAGCGTGTGGGTTCGGGGTCCAGCCCCACGCACAGCATGGAAGAGTTCTGGCGCTCTGCCGCGCCCAGCATATCGAGAAAAGTCATAGCCCCATTGTAAGAAACGCATTGCGACACCACGGCACCCGCACCTGGACCGACCATGGACAATGGGCCCATGCAATCGCTTACCCGCAAACAACTGATGATCCTGGCCCTGCTCACGCTGGTATGGGGCTTCAACTGGCCCGTCATGAAGCTAGGCGTGACTGACTTCCCGCCGCTGACGTTTCGCGCCATCTCGCTGGTGCTGGGTGTGCCCGTGCTGGCCCTGGGCCTGGTGGTGCTGAAAGTGCCTTTCCGGATTCCGCGCGCGCACTGGGCTGAACTGCTGTGGCTCACGCTGACCAATATGCTGGTCTGGAACATGCTGATCATTCTGGCCGTGAAATCGCTGAGCAGTGGCCGTGCCGCGATTCTGGGCTATAGCATGCCAATTTTTTCTGCTGTGCTGGGCGCGCTGGTGTTTGGCAACCGGCTGCTGCCGCGTGCCTGGGGCGGTGTGGCTGCCGCTGCCATCGGCGTGATGCTGCTGCTGTGGCACGAGTTGGCCAACCTGAGCGGCAAGCCCACCGGCGTCGCCCTCGCCCTGGGTGCAGCGGCCACCTGGGCGCTGGGCACCCATCTGCTGCGCCGCACCACCATGCCGGTGCCGACGCTGGCCATCTCGTTCTGGATGACGGCCATCACCGCACTGGCCATGACGCTGCTGGGCACGGTGTTTGAACGGGCGCAGTGGAAGACGCCACCTCCCGCCACCACAGGGGCCATCCTCTTCAACGCGGTGCTGATCTTCGGCTTTGCCCATGCCGCCTGGTTTTACCTGGCACGCAGCCTGCCGCCAGTCGCCTCCACCCTGAGCGTGATGTTCATCCCGATTCTGGGTGTTTTCAGTGGTGCGTATTTTCTGAACGAGGTGCTGCACTGGCAGGACTGGGCCGCCATTCTGCTGATGGTCGCCGCCATTGGATCGGTGCTGCTGCCCGTGCGTGCGCCGCAGGCAGGGCTGGCGGGCAAATCAGGCTGAGCGGGCCATCACGTCCAGCGCCAGGCACAGGTCGGCCCAGGACTTGGCCTTCTCCGGCAAATTGCGCAATAAATAGGCCGGGTGGTAAGTGGCGATGACCGGCACCACGCGCCCCACACTGTGGTAGCCATGCACCTGGCCGCGCAGCTTGCCCAGGGGCAGCTTGTGCACATCAGGCACCGTGGCTTGCAGCAAGGAATTCACCGCAAAGCGGCCCATCGCCAGAATGACCTTGGGTTGCAGCAGCTCAATCTGTCGGCGCAGATAGGGATCGCACTGCGCCACTTCGGACGGCTCGGGGTTGCGGTTGCCCGGCGGACGGCATTTGACAACGTTGGCGATGTAGACATTGCTGCGCCGCTGCAGGCCCATGGCCTTGAGCATGTTATCCAGCAGCTTGCCGGCCTGGCCCACAAACGGCTCACCGACGAGGTCTTCGTTCTCACCGGGTGCCTCACCCACGATCAGCCAGTCCACCTGGGGTGCCAGATGCGGCCCCGTGGGTGCCTGGCCTACGCCGAACACCGTATTTGTGCGCTTTTCGCAGAGCTGGCAGGCCTGGCAGGCAGCCACCGCCTGCTGCAGGGTGGGCCAATCCATCGCGGCAACATCGCCGTGCTGCACCGGCTGGGGCACAGGCCTGTGCGCGATCGGGCCATTTGCCCGCACATCTTCAGGCTTGTTCGCTACTTTTTCGGGCGCAACCGCTGCCACTGGTCGGCTGGCAACGCGAACCGCCTGGGTAACGACTTGCGTGCTTGACGGCGCGGGCGGCGGTACAGCCTGCGCCGCCGTGCGCGGCCACCAGACCTGCACGTGCATCTCTTTCAGCATGGCGCGCTGACGGTCGTCCAGGTCGAGACTCATGGAGCCGGTCTCATAACTTGAGGCTCATGACGACGGCGTCTTCACGCGGCGCATGGCCGTTGGGATAGTAGGCCTTGCGCAAACCCACGCGCCGGTAGCCATGGCTTTGGTACACCTTCATGGCGCGTACGTTGCCGACCCGCACTTCCAGCCACAGCCATTGGGCCGCCTGGCCACGCGACCAGATTGTCAACGCCTCCAGCATGACCTGTGCCCAGCCCTGGCCCTGGTGTTCGGGGGCCACGGTGATGTTGAGCAGGTGCACCTCGTCAACGCCCTTCATGGCCACAAAATAGCCCAGCACCTCGTCACCCGCCACCAGCACCTGGGCCTGGTAGCCGGAGAAGAGCGCGTCGGTAAAGTTACCGCGTGTCCAGGGGTGGGCATAAGCCGTTTGCTCCACAGCCATCACGGCGTCCAGCCAGCCATGGCTGAAGGGCTCGAAACGTGCATCTGCGGATTGGAGGACGGCGCTCATGGCGTGAAGATAGAAATGAAAGCCTGCAAAACGCAGATGGTAACGCCGGGAAATAAGGATGGTGTCGGTGATGCCGCCAGACCAGTTATGCAGCCGCCTTTTCCACCATGCGCTCCTGCGTGGTTTTGGCGACTTTATCGCGAATGTAAGTCGGCAGCGCCTGCTCGGCCGACACCGCCTGGCCACTGGCCAGCAAGGCAGGTGCCAGCCGCAGCATGGCCGTGGCGGTGGGCAGGGCGTGAATGCGCGGCACAGAGCTGGTCGGCAGGCGATCCGCATAAACCGCAAAGGCATTGCCTGCCATGACCCAGCCGTCACCCGCCACCAGGCCCTGGGAATCCTCTGGCAGACCGATACCAATGTTTTCAGGCCGAATCAGGCTGTAGCCCTCGTACTGCAACCATAAGCCGCTATTAAATTCATAGTTTGCCGCATACACCTCGTCCATGCGCGCGTCCAGCAGCGCCAGCACGCGGTAGTGGACTGAGGCATTCGCAGATTGATGCCGGGCCTCTTCCGCCACGGCCAGCAAGGTATCCACCGGCAGCACCGGCACCCCCGCACCAAACGCCAGCCCTTGGGCCACCGAGCAAGCCGTGCGCAAGCCGGTGAAGGAGCCCGGCCCCCGGCCAAAGGCGATGGCATCCAGCTGGTCAAACTCCAAGCCCGCCTGCTGCATAAGCTGGCGGATGGCTGGAATCAGCGTGCTGGAGGCCTGAGCACCGCCCGCCCCTGTGTGTTGCCAGACCTGCGCTGACGCGCCCACACCCCGGCTCACCGCGATGGACATCGTGTCGGTGCTGGTGTCGAGGGCGAGGAGGTTCATGGGGGGATTATCGCGGCGTGAGACGCGGTTCAACCGCTACTCTATTCACAGCATCCCGCCTCAACGCCCGCAGCCCGAACACAATGCCTGCCGTCACCAGCGCCAGGCCGGTCCACAGATTCCACGACAACGGCTCCCCAAGAAAATAGACGGCACCCAGCGCCGAGCCACCCGGCACCAGGGCCGTGAACATGGTGGTGCGCACGGGGCCAAAGTACTCCACCATCTTGTTGAAGGTAATGCCGGAAATCGCTACTGAGCCCACACCCTGAAACAGCATCTGGAACACGATCTCGCTCGCGGGTGCCGTTGCCAGCCGACTGTGAACCAGGCCCGTCAAGGCCAGCACCGCATAGGCTGGCACGTAGACGAAGAAGGCAAACACAACGATGGCAATGGTCGCCTTCACCGCGTCCAGCCTCTCACGGCGCACCAGCACGCTGTAGAGAGACCAGCACATCGAAGCACCTATGAACAGCAGGTCTCCCTTCCAGACGTCTCCGCCGGAAAACGCCAGCATCAGGCTGGAGCCACCCACCAGCAAGCCGCCCCCCATGATCAGGGCCAGGCTGAACGCCCGCGCGGCGGTCACACGCTCGCCCAGCAGCCACACGGAGAAAAGCGTGGTCCACAGCGGCAGGCTGCCCGGCGTGAGGACCGAGCCATGCGCTGCAGGGGCAAAAAAGAACCCGGTGTAGATCAGGATGCCAAAGCCCAGGCCACCCACCAGGCCAATGCGGGCTGTGGCCCTGAACGCCAGCGGCGAAAGGCCAAGCCAGCCTTTCAGCTTGCCCCCGCGCCCCATCCACCAGCCCAGCGGGAAGAGCACCAGGGCCGCGCCGATGAAACGCAGAAAGGAGATGTCAAACGGTGTGAGCGTGTGCGAAGCCGATGCGCGGCCAATGATGATGAACGAGGTCCAGATTGCGACCGTGATCACCGCAGCCGAAACGCCCACGGTTTTGGGCGACAGGCTCTTGAAAAATTGCATGAATTGATTATGGCGGCGGCAGGGGTTCTGCGCTGGCGCAGGGTTGTAGACTTGTCCGCATGATTTGTTTTTTCCGCTTCAAAGCTGCTGCATTCTGCGCGCTGGCTTTACCACTGGCCTTACTGGTCGCCACCATGGCCACTGCCCAGAACCTGCCCCCGGAGGTGGATGCCGCCCTGCAGCGCGCCAAGGTGCCGCGTGAAGCCGTCACCCTGCTGGTGGCGGACGTGCAGGGCAAAGCGCCCGCGCGCCTGAGCCACCGGGCCAACATGCCAGTGAACCCCGCATCCGTCATGAAACTGGTGACCACCTATGCGGCCCTGGATCTGCTGGGGCCTGCCTACAGCTGGAGCACGCCGGTGTATGTGGAAGGCGCTGTGCGTGACGGCACGCTGTTTGGCAACCTGTACATCCGTGGCCAGGGCGACCCCAAGCTGGTGTCGGAACGGCTGTGGCTGCTGCTGCGGCGCGTGCAGGGCCTGGGCGTGAAGACGATTGCGGGCGACATCGTGCTGGATCGCAGCGCATTTGAAACGGTGGAGGTGGATGCCTCGGCCTTCGATGGCGAACCGCTGCGGCCCTACAACGCCGCGCCAGATGCGCTGCTGGTCAACTTCAAATCTGTCGTGATGACCTTTGTGCCAGACCGCACGGCCAGCCTGGCGCAGGTGCAGTTTGAGCCGCCTCTGGCCGGCGTGCAAATGCAGACCAGTGTGCCACTGGGTGCGGGCGATTGCGGTGACTACCGAGCCGCCCTCAAGGCTGACTTCACCAGCCCCGACGCGATCCGGTTCACCGGCAACTACCCGGCAGCCTGCGGCGAACGCGTCTGGCCCGTGGCCTACGCCGACCCCAAAACCTATGCCGCCCGCGCTGTGGAAGGCATGTGGCGCGAGATGGGGGGCAAGCTGGCAGGCACGGTGCGCGAAGGCCGGGTGCCCACCGTGCAGGGGCTGGCGCTGAAGCCCGTGTTTGAAGTGGGCTCACCCGCCTTGCCCGAGGTGATTCGCGACATCAACAAATACAGCAACAACGTGATGGCCCAGCAGTTGTTTTTGACGCTGAGCCTCCAGACCAAAGTGGCCGCTGCGCCTGGTGCGGCATCGGCGCTGGTGCCCGCCACGCTGGCGACCTCACGCGAGGTGGTTCAGCGCTGGTGGCGCAACACCATCGGCCCGGACGACGTGCCGCTGCTGGACAACGGCTCGGGCCTGTCGCGCCAAGAGCGCATCACGGCCCAGGGGCTGGCGCGCCTGCTGCAGTCAGCTTACGCCTCGCCGGTGATGCCCGAGCTGATGTCGTCCCTGCCCATCACCGGGGTGGACGGCACGCTGCGCCGCAGCCGGTCCAAGGCGCAGGGCAGTGCGCATCTCAAGACCGGCACGCTGCGCGACGTGGTGGCGGTGGCGGGCTATGTGCTGGCCAACAGCGGCAAGCGCTACGTGCTGGTGATGGTGGTCAACCACGCTTCGGCCATCGCTGCACGCCCGGCCATTGACGCCTTGCTGGACTGGGCGATGAAAGACAATTGAGCCCATGACCTTGATTGACACGATCGGCTACGTGGCCGCCTGCCTGACCACCCTGAGCTTTGTGCCGCAGGCCTTGCACACCTTCAAGACTAAGGACGTGAGCGGCATTTCGCTGGCGATGTACTGCGCCTTCACACTGGGCGTGGCGCTGTGGCTGATTTATGGCCTGCTGCTGCGCGCCTGGCCGATTGTGATGGCCAATACGATCACGATCTCGCTCGCGGTGATCATACTGATGATGAAGCTGCGGTACCGTCAGACCAGCCGAAACAAGCCCGAGAAACCAACCTGATTGAACGGCGCGCTCACGCCGCCGAGGCCCGCGCCAGGCGGTCGCGCACGCCGTCCCATTCGGCATCTTCGGGCAGCGTCTCGATCCAGATCAGCTTGACGCCCTGGGTATCAAACTCGCGCAGCACGGCAAACAGTTGCTGGGCCGTGGCGGCCGCATCGTCCGGCATGCGCCGCTGTATCACCCGGCTGGAGGCACACCGCAGTGTGGAGCGTGAATAGGTGGCAATCACCGGTTGCGTGCCGCCCTTGGCGTCCATGTCCGATCCCAACATGTTCAACGCCGTTTGCAAGGCCTTGCCATCCATCAGACGCACTTTGGCAGCGGGTGCGTAGTGCGATTCAAGTGTCCCAGAGGCCCGTGGCCCTTCAACCATGTGCTCAGGCAGCTCCTCTTTCAATAGCACTTGTTGGCCACACGCGGTGTCGAGCTGCGCCCGCGTGATCACGCCGGGGCGCAACAGCACCGGCAGCCCACGCGTGCAGTCCACGATGGTGGATTCAATGCCGACGTCGCAGGGGCCACCATCCAGCACCAGCAGGTCACTGCCAAATTCGCTTTGCACATGGACCGCCGTGGTGGGGCTGACACGGCCAAACTGGTTGGCGCTGGGGGCGGCCAGCCCGCGCACGGGGGGGGTGCCTGCATCCAGTGACTTGAGCAGTGCCTGTGCCACAGGGTGCGAAGGGCAGCGCAGGCCCACCGAGTTCTGCCCACCCGCCGCCGCCGCCGCCACACCATCCCGGCGCGGCAGGATCAAGGTCAGCGGGCCGGGCCAGAAGGCCGCCATCAGCCGCGCGGCAAATTCCGGCACCTCGTCGGCAAAGTGCGGCACGCCGCTGGCGTCTGCCACATGAACGATCAGCGGGTGGTTACTGGGCCGACCCTTGGCGGCAAATATCTTGGCGACTGCCGCGGCACTGTCGGCATCTGCCGCCAAGCCATACACCGTCTCTGTGGGCAGGCCAATCAGCTCGCCAGCCCTTATAAAATCGGCGGCAGAAGCTATTGATTCAGGAGCGTTTCCACTGAGGATCACCGCCGGACCTTTTTGTAAAACGGCTTGATGCCCAGCAGCTTGGCGGCACGCAAGGCGGTGGCGCGCACTTCGGCCACGGTATTGCCCGTGATGTTCAGGTGGCCCATCTTGCGGCCATGGGCGGGCTTGGCTTTGCCATACAGGTGCAGGTGCGTGCCGGGCAGCGCCAACACTTTCTCCCACGGGGGTGTCACAGGTGCCGACGGCAGCAACGACGGCACCGTGGTCACTGCGTCCAGCGTGGCCACAGGTTTGGAAAACCACAGGTCGCCCAGCAGATTGATCATGATGGCGGGGCTGTGCTGGCGCGGCTGGGTCAGCGGCAGACCCGCCAGCGTGCGCACCTGCAGCTCAAACTGCGAGATGTCGCAGGCATTCATGCTGTAGTGGCCGCTGTTGTGCGGACGCGGCGCGATCTCGTTGACGATGAGGCCACCCAGCGCTTTGCGGTCAGCCGAGCCATCTTTCAGGATGAAGAACTCGACGCACAGCACACCCACGTAGCGCAGCTCATGGGCTATTGATTTTGCCGCAGCAATCGCATGTTTTGAAAGGGCAGAAGGCAGGTTTCCGCGTGACACTTCAGTCACCGCCAGAATGCCCTCGCGGTGCAGGTTGAGCTGCACCGGCAGGTTGACGCACTCGCCATCCCAACCACGCGCCACGATCACCGAGCACTCTGATTTCAGCGCCAGCATTTTTTCGAGCACGCAGGGCACTTTCTTGAGCTGGCCCCAGGCGGCGGCCAGCTCGGCACGGTTCTTCACGCGGATTTGGCCCTTGCCGTCGTAACCCAGCCGCGCAGTCTTGAGCACGCCGGGCAGCAGATAGGCGTCCACCGCCTCCAGTTGCTCAGCCGATTCAATGAGCGCATAGGGTGCGCACGGCACGCCACAGCGGCCAAAGTGCGCTTTCTCTTGTGCGCGGTCTTGCGCAATGCGCACAGCCTGTGCCGCGGGCGCGACGGGGACGGTGTCTGCCAGCGTTTGCAGGGCTTGCGCGGGGACGTTTTCAAACTCGGTGGTGATGGCAGCACAGCGCTGTGCCAGTGTGGTCAGGCCAGCGGCATCCAGGTAATCGGTGTGAACATGAAGGTGGCTCACCAGGCCCGCCGGGCTAGTGGCATCGGGGTCGAGCACCGCCGTGGCATAGCCCATCGCCTGCGCGGCATGCACAAACATGCGGCCAAGCTGGCCGCCGCCCATCACGCCCAGGGTCACAGGCTGGCCGTCAATGCCGGTGCCCGGAAGAATCGGGAGCGCGTCCGGCTTCGGGATGGCGAGAAGTTTGGTCATAGGAAGGTTCCCGAACGTCGGTTGGCCGGGCTCAAAGCGCAGGCGGCAAGCTCATGCCGCGCGCCGCCAGCGTTTGCGCGGCCCGAAAGGCATCCAGCTTGGCGCGCAGCGCGGCATCGTCACTGGCCAGCATGGCCACGGCAAACAGGGCGGCATTGGCGGCACCCGCGTCACCAATGGCAAAGGTTGCCACCGGAATGCCCTTGGGCATTTGCACAATGCTGTGCAGGGAATCCACACCGCTCAAGTGCTTGCTGGCTACCGGCACGCCCAACACCGGCACCGTGGTTTGGGCCGCCAGCATGCCGGGCAAGTGGGCCGCGCCCCCCGCCCCGGCGATGATGGCCTTGAGGCCACG
>JANOAP010000696.1:0-4274 GCA_031411175.1 Rhodoferax sp.
CGCCGGTCAGGGCATGAAATTTCTCAACTTCAATGTTGAAAGTGATTGCGTACCGACCCGTTCGGCCCTGATGACGGGGCGACACCCCATCCGCACGGGTGCGGTTCAATCCGTGCCGGCTGGTTTGCCGCAAGGCATCCATCCCTGGGAGCGGACGCTTGCGCAGGTATTGAAGGCAGCGGGATACGCCACCGGCATATTCGGCAAGTGGCACCTCGGTGACCGCGATGGCCGCTTCCCGCATCAGCGTGGGTTCGATGAATGGTACGGCATCCCCCGTACGACCAACGAAACCATGTTTACAAGCTCTCCCGGCTTTGATGCCTCTAGGGTGCACTTGCCTTACGTGATGGAAGGCTTTGCAGGCCAACCCGCCAAAGAGGTGGCGCTCTATGACCTTGCCAAGCGCAGGCTGATCGACAGTGAGTTGGCTGAAAAGACTATTGACTTCATGCGCAGACAAACGGCTTGCGGACAGCCCTTCTTTGCCTATGTACCTCTCACCCACCTGCATTTTCCAACCTTGCCGCATCCTGATTTTGCCGGACGCAGCGCGGTGGGTGACTTTGCCGACGCCATGCTGGAGATGGACCACCGTGTGGGTCAACTGCTGGATGCGGTCGACGAACTTGGCATTCGGGAAAACACGTTATTCATCTTCGCCAGCGACAACGGCCCCGAGTTCCGCAGGCCATGGCGTGGAACCGCCGGGCCCTGGACCGGAACCTACCACACAGCGATGGAGGGTGGCCTTCGTGTGCCGCTGATCGTTCGCTGGCCCGGCCGGGTGGTGCCAGGGCGTGTGAGTGACGAAATCGTTCACGTCACCGATCTATTTACGACACTGATCTGCGCTGGCGGCGGCCACTTGCCTGCCGACCGCCCTATCGATGGTGTCGATCAGCTTGGGTGGTGGACCGGGACCGCCGAAAAATCCGCCCGAGAGGGATTTCTTTTTTACATCAAGAACGAACTCAGGGCGGCAAAATGGCGGAACTGGAAGATGCACCTGGTTTTCGAAAAGGAACCCAATGAGGGTACGCGGCATCTGGAGACGCCCTGGCTCTTCAATATCAAGCGGGACCCCAAGGAGGAAACCGATGTCGCGATGGAGGACGGATGGGTGCGTGGTCCGATGCGTCACATGATCCAGGCCTTCGAGCAAACGCTGCGCGACCACAAACCAATTCCGCCAGGGATTGGCGACGACTACGTTCCTAGCGCAATTGCGCCAAAGTAGTCTGCTGCCCTGCGCCTAGTCAAGAAACTTCACCACACGCAGCAAAGCCTTGTTGTCCATGCCCATGACATGATTGGCCGTGTAGCTGTTCTGTGAATCGGGCTCCAGAGCCGCTGAAATGACATTGCCCATGGCCTGGTTCAGGCCCACATACCAACCACCCGCTGGCAAAGTCACATTTGCACTGTCCAGCGCCACGGTCACTTCACGAATCGCGGTATCTGCGGCAATGGCACCCCGCGCATCCGTGCGTTGACCGCCTTTTTCGGTCAGCAACCGGTATGCTTCCACCACGGCCTTGCGATCCTGACCGAGCGGCGTGACTTTCACCCCCAAGGCCTCCAGTTTGCTGACGGCAGCCGTCTGGCTGGCTCCCAGCCAATAGCCACAGGGGCGCGCGCGGGACGCCACAACTTTGAGCGTCAGCGCCGAGCGCCAATCCACCACTTCAGTGCGGTCGCCACCCGTGATGGCGTCTACAAACTGTAGGGTCTCTTGGGTCGGCGAGGCCTGTGCGCTTACTACCATGTCACCCTTGCATGCCCTGGACGCTGTCGCCCTGCCGGCGGCTTCTACCGCCGCGACAAGGCTTGGGCCTTGTGACGCTGCCGTCTTGATCACAGCCAGGGTTGCCAATACATGGCTGTGCACCCGGCGGGCAAAGTGGGCACGGCCCAGGCCCACCCCACGGGTTTCAATCAGCAGGCTCACGGCGTGACGCAGTCCATAGACGTTGCGCCCGGTGTCAGGTTGAACCCCACCCATACTAACGACCCGGTCACCGGCATCGGCAGACGAGGTGTGGTACCAGAAGGTGGTCAACTGGTTGCTCTCCAGCGCCATGCGCGCGGCGCCCACAAAATCACGCAGGGCCAGGTCAGCCACGCCAGGGTCCATATTGCCCACTGTGGCAGCCTGCAAAAGGGCATCGTATTTGGCATAGGCCGCAAATTTGGCGAGCCAGCGGTCACCCACCGTGAACTCATGCAGGTCCATGACCACCTGGGGACCGTAACGAAGGGCAGTCGCTGCAATGGCTCGGCCCTCAGGCGTCTGCAAGAGCAAATGGTCACGATTCACGTCGAGACCACTGGCCGTGGCCCGCACAAAATTTTGTGCACCGTCCGGGTTGGCCCTTGGCAAAATCAATACGTTAACGCTCTCCAGCAACTCACGCTCAGTCGTGAGCAGTTGCTGGGTCAGTGCCAACGCAGCCTCGCCCCCGGAGGGTTCGTTGCCGTGCTGCTGGCCCAAAACCAGTAGTGTCGGCTTTGCGTTTTGAAAGCCCCCACGTGAGGACAAAAGCACCAGGGGAATATCACGTCCCTGCTGAGATTTTCCAATCAGCTGCAGTGTGATTTGCTTATGTTGGGTGGTGAGATCCCGCAAGTAGGCAAGCACTTCATCATGGCTGGCGAAATCTGTCCGGCCAGGTGACAGGCTGGGGGTTTGGTAAGGCACAGTCGGGTCGGCATAGCGGCTGGCAACCACGGCAGGTTCGGCCTTCACTTTGGACGGATCAAACTGCGCAAGCGCTGTCGTCGTCACAGCACTAAGGCCAGCGAACACAAGAAATAAAAAATGCACAGGCGGGCTCCTTGGCGAAATGGATGAGTCCATCCTACCAAGGATCAGACAGATCCATGGCCAAATGACGATGGCGTAAGCAAGCCTGCGCGGCTCAGACTGCTATCTGCCCTTCGTTGGCCGAAGCACTAGACGTAAACAGCTCTGCAACCGTCTTGCGCAGCCACACATGCGCGGGCCGGGTGTCATGCCGCTGGTGCCAGGTCATCACCAAGGAGCGCACCGGCATGCGGATGGGCGGCTCACATTGGTGCAGCTTGCTGCGCAAAGGGCTGCGGTCAATCAGCGACGTGGGCACCACACCGATGTAGTCAGACTGCGCAATCAGCGACAACACATCGTTGTACTGGTTCAGCGTGATGACCAGGTTGCGGCTGTAGCCGTGCTCTGACAGCAACGAGTCATAGATGGCCAAGGTCATGCCGGGCAGCAGCACATCCACGTGGCGGGCCGCCAGAAAGCGCTCCAGCGTCAGCTTGCCGCGCGCCAACGGGTGGCCACGGCGCATGAAACAGCTGGTGGTGATGGGCCACAGCGCATGGGTGCGCAGCTCTTTGGCCTGGCGTGTGTCGTCCAGATTGGTGCCCAGTGCCAGGTCAGCCCCTTCGCGCTCCAGATGCTGCTGCAAATTCAGCACGCTATAAGGCACGGCATGCACGCGCACCCCCGGTGCCTGGGCCTGCAGGTACACGCCCAGCCGGGGCATGACGCGCGCACTGGTGTAGTCCGACATCGAGATCGTGAACGACCCCTGAAAATGAGCCGGATCAATCGCGTCCGGGTGCAACTCTTGCCCAATGGCCCGGTAATGCGGTGCCAGCCGCTGCCACAGGTCGCGGGCCACGGCCGTCGGGCTGATGCCATACACGGTGCGCTCAAACAGAACATCATCAAACGTGTGGCGCAAACGCTTGAGCGAGTTGCTCACCGCCGACTGCGTGAGGCACAGCTTTTCGGCCGCGCGGGTCACGTTGCCCTCCAGCATCAGCATGGCAAACACCCGAAGCAGATTCAGGTCCATGGTTTCAAACACGTTCTTGTTCATGCGCTTGTCCTGCATTATTTACAGAAATGATATCTGTCATTCGCACAATCGGTTAGACGCTTGCCATTTTTGCTGGTCAACTTCATTCAAGTTTTGTTGGAGCGATTTTTGTTGGAGCGATAGATGGCAAGTTATTTGTTCAAAAACGGGCGTCTGCTGGACCCCCTTCAAGCCGCGCTGATTGACGGCATGCAGGTGCTGGTGCAAGACGGCATGGTGCGTGAGGTGTCTGACGCGCCCATTCAGGCACCGGGTGCCACCGTGGTAGACCTGCACGGCAAAACGCTGATGCCGGGCCTGATCGACCTGCACGTGCACGTGATGGCGTCGCAGCTCAACCTGGCCGCCCAGGTGCACCAGCCCAATGTGTTTGTCACCCTGCGCGCCATCCCGATTCTGAAG
>JANOAP010000697.1:0-12287 GCA_031411175.1 Rhodoferax sp.
CGCATCGGCTACCGACGGTTGATGCCCTGCGAGCCACTTTGTTTGCTGCAACTGCGCGTCCATCGGCTCGATCATGGCTGCCAGCGCGCGACTGCGGTGCTCGGCGGGTGATAGGTCGGGGTGGCGCCCGGCGTATTTGTAGCGGTCCAGCAGCGGCTTGAAGGTGTCGTCGTTCAAGGCAATCCAGTGGTTCCAGCGGTCGGCTTCGCTGGATGCGCCAACGCCAAGCCAGCCGTCGGGGTCGTTCTGGCGCAAGGCCCATTGCATGATGTCCAGGCTCTGGTCAATCACCTTGCCGTCTGCCGTGACCAGCACCGGTACCGTGCCTTTGGGCGATGCAGCCAGCAGTGCCGCGGGCTTCTGCCGTAGGACCACCTCAATCATTTCGACAGTCACGCCCGCATAGCGCAGGGCCATGCGCGCACGGATCGCATAAGGGCAGCGCCGGAAGGAATACAGCACGGGCAGGGCAGGCGCGGTCATGGCGGTTGCAAGAGGCAGGGCGCGGACATGGCAGTTACATGCCGTTAGCGCAGTTTGATGACCTGATCAGAGTCGCCTTTTTTGATTTCTATCAACGGGTCCAGCCCCTTCACCATCGCAGAAAAACTGGCGTAGCCGTGGTCCTTGGTGTCAAAGGTCGGGTCCAGCCGCTTGATCATGGGCCAGATGGACGCCTTGTTGACCCAGGCGTCGCCCTTGGTTTCAGACAGTAGCCGGATGGCGCGCCTGAACATGTCGGCAGCAGGGTCCACCGGCTCGGGTGGCGCTGGTGGCGTCTGGGCATCGGCCTGCAGGTCGCCTGCTGCCACGGGCACGTCCACCAGGTTTTCGTAATACCGGAACTCGTGGCAACTTTTGGCCCAATGGCGGTTGGTGGATTTGCGTGCGCCAATCCCGATCAGGGTGCGGCCCGCCGCCTTGATCTTTTGCGAGACCGGCATGAAGTCACTGTCGCCCCCGATGATGATGATGGTGCCGATGTGGCCAAACCGGCTGATGTCCTCCACGGCGTCCAGGCAGAGCTTGATGTCAGCACCATTCTTGGCTGAAGGGCCGGGCGAGAAGAGCTGAATCAGCTCCACGGCCCCTTGCAGCAGGGCATCGCGGTACCGGCCGAAATATTGCCAGTTGCAGTAAGCGCGGTTGATGGCAATCGGGCCGAACGATGCAGCCAACTCCACAATGGCCTGGATGTCGATCAGCGGCTCTTGCGCCTTGAATCGCCCGTCTGCCTTGCCGTAGGTGCCTTCTCCAAACCGGGCGTCAATGAGACTCGCATGAAGGTTTTCAAAGTCCCAGTACAGCGCTACCGATTTGTTGTCTTCGCTGTCATGTCTGTTCAAGGCGATCTCCCTGTGGTTGGTTCATCGGGTGATGGGTCATTGGGTGATGCTAACCGGCAGGGGCAGGGGATAAAGACTTTCAAAGCACTTGCATCAGGTTTGGCACTGGGAATATACTGATCATTTATACAGTAAACATGACCAAGCCCCTACCCATAAGCTTTGCAAGAGAGATGCCATCCGTCTGGCGCGCCGATGAGCTGGCGAGCCCGGTGGGTGCTGTGGTGGCCACCGGCCATGCGCTGCTGGATGCCCAGCTGCCTGCGGGTGGCTGGCCCGTAGGTGGTTTGGTGGAGGTGTTGCAGGCGCAAAACCTGTCGCAAAGCCTGCCCCAAAGCCGCTCGCACAATGGGCCACACAACAACCGCCATGACGAATGGCGGCTGCTGCTGCCTGCGCTGGCCCGCACCAGCGGTGCCGTGCTGCTGGTGGGTGCGCCGCACCAGCCGTTCGGGCCGGGGCTGGCGGCGCAGGGGCTGGACCCGCAGCGCCTGCTGTGCGTCAGCGCCCCAACCACAGCCCAGCGCCTGTGGGCCAGTGAGCAGGCGCTGCGCTGCGCCGATGTGGCGGCAGTGCTGGCCTGGTTTCCGCAAACGGGGCCAGGGCAGGTCCGGCCCGAACAGTTGCGCCGTTTGCAGATGGCCGCCAGCACCCACGCCAAGCTGCTGTTTGTAATGCGGCCTCACGCGGCGCGGGAAGAGTCGTCGCCCGCCGTGCTGCGTTTGCTGGTGTCTGCGCCTGCTGACCCAGACGCAGCGGCAGATAAAGATGCGCTGGCGCTTCACATCCTCAAGCGCCGTGGCCCGCCGCTGGCGCACCCGCTGATGCTGCCCGCCCGCCCGGCGCGCCTGGCCACGCTGCTGGCGGTGTCACGTCGGCGTGCAGCCACAGCCGTGCCAGTACCCCTGAAACCAATGGCATCTCTGGTTCTTGTTCCGGCGCTTTTCCCGGCATCCGTATCCGTCCTGACCCCTGCACAAACTGCCGGGCCAATGCCAGGTAGAAGCGAAGGCACCGTCCATGCACTGGATCGCATTACAGCCGCAGCCTGAGCCGCCCGCTGATTCCATTTCCAGATCATCCATGCAGGTCGTTGCGCCTCCTGGCCGTGTGGGTAGCACTGTCTTCGTCGGCACGCCTACTTCACGAATGATCTGGCAATGGAATGACAACGCCACGGATGACGCTGTGCACGACACTGCCGCCCCGGTCTTGGTCGATGCACTCTCCGCGTTGGGCTGGTGGGCCTTGCAGTTCACGCCCAAGGTGGCGCTGGTGCAAGGCGCTGTGTTGATGGAGGTGTCGGCCAGCGAGCGCCTGTTTGGTGGCCGACAGCAGCTACTTGAAAGGTTTTTGGAAGAAAAAATGCTATTAACCCCCGTATCCAGGGCTAGAGCAGCTACATCTTTAATAGCAATCGCCCGTCTTCAACTAGGCCCCGCCGCGTCCCGCAAGCCAGACGACCTGCCCCTCACCACGCTGGCTGCGGCCCGGCCGCACCTGCCTACGCTGACGCGCATCGGCTGCACCACCTGGGGCCAGTTGCGTGCGCTGCCGCGTGGCGGCCTGGTGCGGCGTTTTGGCGCAGAGCTGCTCGATGCGCTGGACCGCGCCTGCGGCATCAAGCCTGAAATCTACCCCTGGCTGGAACTGCCCGCTGTGTTTCAGGCCAAGCTCGAACTCACTGCGCGCATCGACAACGCCCCGGCCCTGATGTTTGGTGCGCGCCGCCTGCTGGCCCAACTGCACGTGTGGCTGCAGGCACGACAGCGTGGCCTTCTGGCGCTGGAATTGGGCTGGGAGCTGGACGCCCGCAGGCAAGACGCGGCCCGGGGCCAGCTCATCGTGCGCACCGCCGAGCCCACGCTTGACATGGGTCACGTGCAGCGCCTGCTGGCCGAAAACCTCGCGCGCGTCACGCTGCACGCACCGGCCTTGTACTTGCACCTGCGCTCGCTGGAAACCGCCGCACTGCCCGGCACGACCACCAGCCTGTTGCCTGACGATGTGCGCGTGGGTGACAGCCTGCACCACCTGCTGGAGCGCCTGAGCGCCCGGCTGGGCGCAGACCACGTGCTGCGCGCTGAGCCCTATGCAGACCACCGGCCCGAGCGCATGCAGGTGTGGCAAACCGCAACTGACAATGCGGCTTCAGGCTTGAATGGTATTGCTATTAAATTAGTAGCTAGTAAAGCCCGTTTCATGGGCTTAAACGGCCAAAATCAGTATAAAAAAATGGCCAAAACAGCCTTGCAGCCCGTTGCGGCATCGCGCACAAAACCAGACGCCCTGTACCCCACCTGGCTGCTGATGCCACCCCTGAAGCTGCCCGTGCACAACAATCTGCCGCACTGTGCCGATGAAGGCAGCCCGCTCACCCTGCTGGCTGGCCCGCAGCGCGTGGAAGCTGGCTGGTGGAGCGGGCAAAACGGATCACCCTGCGCCTTGCGCGACTACTTTCTGGCGCGCAGCGAGCAGATGGGTTTGTTGTGGGTTTATCAGGAACGGCTGGGTGTCAAAGGCCTACCCGCTGGGGTCCGAACCGATGCAAGCCCTGACTGGTATTTGCATGGGCTGTTTGCATAGCGCGTCATCTGTTTTTACAAATTAAAAAGTAATTTAATAGCTGCGTTTATATCTGTAAATAGCTAAAGTGGCTTCCAATAATTATAAATATGTCTATTCAATAGGTTTTTAAAAATGGTTATTTTTTATTAAAATTAGATTAATAGCTTTTATCTAATATTTATAATTCAGTAGATATTCTTTTAGCCATTAAACAAAATAAATATGCCTTCAAATACCCTGGTCGAGCTGGAGACACTGCTGGGCGAGCGCCTGAGGGCGCTGCGCCTCAACCAGAACCTGGACCAGATCACATTGGCCCAACGGGCGGGCATCAGCGTTGGGGCGCTCAAAAACATTGAAAACGGTGCAGGCTCCACAGTCAAATCGCTGCTATCGGTGCTGCGTGCCTTGGGTCGCGAAGAATGGCTGGCGACCATTGCACCCATTGCCACCATCAACCCGCTGACCATGACACGCGCCACGCACCAGCGTCAGCGCGCCAGCCGAAAAGTCATCAAAAACAAGGTGACCCAGAGCGGTGTTGCCAAGGGTCAACCTGATGGCCACTAAAACACAGGCGACCCGTGTGAAAGCCGCCCGCTACAAACAGGTGAACGTTGTCGACGTGCACCTGTGGGGGCGGCGCATCGGTGCTGTTGCCCTGGACCCCGCCTACGGGTTTTACGTCTTCAGCTACACACCCGAGTTTCGCGCCGCAGGCATCGAGCCGGCACCGCTGCAGATGCCCACCAGCAGCGGCTCCACCTTCCTGTTTACCGACTTGCCTGTGGACACCTACCAGCGTCTGCCCGCTTTGTTGAGTGATGCGCTGCCCGACGACTTTGGCAACGCCCTGATCAACCGCTACATGGGCGACCAGGGTATTGCCGCGTCTGAGGTCTCTGCGCTGGACCGGCTGGCCTACATGAGCAACCGTGCCATGGGTGCCCTGCAGTTCAAACCCAGCCGTGGCCCGCGGCACAAACCCACCGCCATCATTTTGAGCAACCTGGTGCAGGAAGCCCGGCGCGCCGTAGACGGCTCCATCGAGGACGAGACCCACGCCAACGCAGCCTTGCGCAGCATCATTGAAGTGGGCACCTCGGCCGGCGGCGCACGCGCCAAGGCGGTGATTGCCTGGAACCGTAACACCGATGAAATCAGGGCAGGCCAACTGGATGCACCAGAAGGTTTCGAGCACTGGCTGCTGAAGTTCGACGGCATGGGGCGTGACAACGAACTCGGTGCCTCCGCCGACTATGGCCGCATCGAATACGCCTACTACCTGATGGCCCAGGCAGCGGGCATCAGCATGATGGAGTGCCGCTTGCTCCATGAAAACGGGCGCTCCCATTTCATGACCCGGCGATTCGACCGCGATACGGGTGGCGTGCGGCACCACATGCAAACCCTGTGCGCCATGAGTCACCTGGATTACAAAAAAAAGGGCGTGAACGCCTACAGCCAGCTCTTCACGACCCTGCGTGCGTTGAATCTGCCTTACGAGCAAAAAGAAGAAGCTTTCCGCCGCATGGTGTTCAACCTGATGGCGCGCAACTGCGACGACCACACCAAAAACATATCGTTCAGACTGCGCCAGGGTTATCCGTGGGAGCTGGCCCCGGCCTACGATGTCACGTTTGCCCACAACCCCCAGGGTGAGTGGACCAGCCAACACCTTATGTCCGTTAACGGCAAATTCAAGGACTTTGTGGAAGCGGACTTGCTGGAGACAGGCGACCGTTTTGCCATCGGCACCGCCAAGTCCGTCACCGCCCAGGTGCGGGACGCGATCAGGGCGTGGCCGGGTTTTGGGGCGCAGGCCGGGTTGTCAACGGCGCTGGTGGAGGGGATAGGGGCGCAGCATTTGCTCTTGAAGTCAACTGACACTTCGCCGCCGTGATCAAGGTCGCTCATAGATGTCGCAGTGTTCACACGCCGATAGAGATTATCCCGTTCAACTCTTCACAAGCCGCTTCAAAAACGGCCGGAGGCACCTGTTTCCAGGGGTGTGGACGCGCGCCCCTGTTGCGCCACGCGAAGGATTTCGGCTGATGCGCCAGCACATAACAAACCTCGCCTTTGGGTGACTTGAATCTGACGGCAAACGGGTTGGTTTCATTGGACTGTGCATGCGTCATAGGCAGGCCAATGACCAGGTTGGTTCGTTCGTTGAAGGCTTTGGGCGACAACACCATCATGGGGTGTTCGTCTTTCATTTCGTTGCCCACCTGCGGGTTGAAATCGATCCAGATCATGTCGCGGCGATCTGGCACCCACAATTTTCCGGGGCTTGCCATTAGAAGACTTCGCCACCAACGCGCCCGGTGGCCATCACTTCGCCGCCGTGCAATGCTGGGTCAAAAGCCTTCAGCTTCTGCGCCAGCGTGAGCTGTGGCTTGCCAACCGCCCGAATAAACACGCCGCCTTCAACCACCTCGACCTTGATGGGAAGGCCGCGCGCAAAACGGGCGGCCTTCGCAATGGGGGCCGTAATGCGTACGCCCAAGCCGTTTCCCCATTCCTGGATCGTTTGATCTGCTGTAATTGCTGTTGGCATAAAGAGTTTTCAATTCAAATTGTTGATACAAGTTTAGACAAACCGGTTTTAGGTGTCAATATGTCTAAACTTGATTTGTCCCCGTTCAACCCCTGGAGTCCCCGCATGAGCCATACCCACACTTCTCATCCTCCCCACGACCTCCCGCCCGACTGGAAGACCGAGGGCGTGCGCGTCATCGCCGCCAACCAGCTCGATGGCAACGTGCCGTCCACGCCCGGCATGGACCGCAAGGCCGCGATCAATTTCGCCCGGGTGGGTGCACAAAAGCTGTGGGCTGGCACGGTCACCATCCATGCCAACGCCAAGACGGGGGCCCACCACCACGGGCCGCTGGAGAGCGTGATTTACGTGGTGCGCGGGCGGGCGCGCATGCGCTGGGGCGACAAGCTGGAGTTCACCGCCGAGGCCGGACCGGGGGACTTTATTTACGTGCCGCCGTTTGTGCCGCATCAGGAAATCAACGCAAGCCCGACGGAAACGCTGGAGTGTGTGCTGTGCCGCAGCGACGGCCAGGCGGTGGCGATCAACCTGGACATTGAGCCCGTGGAAAAGCCCGAGCAGGTGCTGTGGGTGGACCCGACGCATCCGACGGGTGGGGTGGCGTAGATTTTCAGGTGAGACTACGTCAGGCCCAGCTGCAGCTTGACGACGCGCTGCACAGCCTGCAAATCTGCCTGGCTCAGTTTGCCCATGATCTGCTTGAGACGGCGCTTGTCAGCCGTCATGATCTGGTCGGCCATCACTTTGCTGGTCTGGCCGCTGAGGGTGACCACGGTTTCGCTGGGGTAAATCCGCTCGACCTGGCTGGATAAGGGGATCACCTGCACCCGCGCCAAATGGCGGTTGGAGACATCATTGCTGATGATGACGGCCGGACGTGTCTTGCGGATTTCGCTGCCCACGGCCGGGTCAAACTCCACCCACCAGACCTCGCCCCGGTTCACGGATTGGCATCCTGAATCAAGGCGTCGCTCCACGCCTGCGCATCGGCTTCACGCTGGGTGTCTGCCGCCATGGCCTGGTAACCCGCATCCAGCGTGTCTTCTTTCAATACATGCGGACGCGCCAGATTCTCCAGAAACTGGCTGATATTGCCGCGCCCGATGACCTGGTGCAGGCCTGCGTAAACGGCTTCGTCGATGGTGATGGTCATTTTGCGTTGCATGGATCAACCTTAATTTACACGTGTACGTGCACGTATGAATCCTAACATTTCCGGGATGGCTCGTCATGGGGTTTCCAAAACTAATACTTTAAATTAGACTGTAATTTTATACAGTTATATGCGTCAATCCAGCAATGACAAGATCTACAGCGGGGATGCTCTTTCGGCTCCCGCCTACGCCGAGCTGCATTGCCTCACCAACTTTAGCTTCCAGCGCGGCGCTTCGCATGCGGAAGAGCTGGTGGCGCGCGCCCACACGCTGGGCTATACCGCGTTGGCCATCACCGATGAATGTTCAGTGGCCGGGCTGGTGCGTGCCCACGTCGAAGCCAAAAAACGTGGACTGAAGCTGCTGCCAGGGGCTGAATTTGCCGTGCAGCGTGGTCTGAAAGATGATTTGAAAAGTGGCCTGAATCAGGGCTTCAAACTCATAGCCCTGGCGCACCACATGACTGGCTGGGGCAACCTGTGCGAGTTCATCACCGCAGCGCGGCGGGCGGCACCCAAAGGGCAGTACCGGGTGAGTTGGCAGGCGGCCAACTGGGCCCTGCTGGCGGGTTGCGAGATATTGCTGGTGCTGCCACCTGCTATCAATACAGAAGCTGTTTACGCTATCTGCATAAGGGCCAGAGACTTATTTGGCTCCCATTTATGGCTGGTGGCCGAGCTGCTGCTGGGTTTGGACGACGAGGTGGCGTTGCACCGTCTGCAGCAGCTGTCCGCCCTGACCGGTGTGCCGCTGGTGGCCGCAGGTGCGGTGCACATGCACGTGCGCTCGCGCAAGCCCTTGCAGGATGTGATCACTGCTGTGCAGTTGGGCAAATCGGTTGCTGAATGCGGGTTTGAATTGCAGGTCAATGCCGAAGCGCACCTGCGTTCTCGTGAGCGGCTCGCCGCCATTTACCCGCCCGAGCTGCTGGCCAACACACTGGAAGTGGCCGCGCGCTGCAACTTCAACCTGGACGAGTTGCGCTACCAGTACCCGGTAGAAACCGTGCTGCCCGGCATGAACCCGGCGCAGACCCTGCGGCATTTCACCTTTGAAGGCGCGCGGGGGCGCTACCCGGATGGCGCGCCCAGGGAGGTGCAGAAGCAGGTGGAATTTGAGCTGGCACTGATCGCCGAACTGAAATACGAGATGTATTTTCTGACCGTGCATGACATCGTGTTGTTCGCTCGCAGCGTGAGCATCCTGTGCCAGGGTCGTGGCTCGGCGGCGAACTCGGCCGTTTGTTACTGCCTGGGCCTTACCGAGGTGAACCCGCTGGACGGCAACCTGCTGTTTGCACGTTTCATCAGCCGGGAGCGCAACGAGCCGCCCGACATTGATGTGGACTTTGAACACGGCCGGCGCGAAGAAGTCATCCAGTACATCTACACCAAATATGGCCGCGAGCGTGCTGCCATCGCGGCCACCGTGGTCACCTACCGGCCGCGCAGTGCCATCCGCGATGTGGGCAAGGCGCTGGGGGTGGATGACGCGCTGATTGACAAGTTTGCCAAAGAGCATTTCTGGTTTGATGGCGAAGATGCCATGGCCGATCATTTGGCACGTGCCGGTCTGGACCCGGATGATGCGCACATTCGCCAATGGCTGGCGTTGACAAAACAGTTGCTGGGTTTTCCGCGCCACCTCAGTCAGCACGTGGGTGGTTTTGTACTCACGCAGGGCAAGCTCACGCGGCTGGTGCCGGTGGAGAATGCAAGCATGGTTGATCGCAGCATCATCCAGTGGGACAAGGACGATCTGGACACGATGGGTTTGCTCAAGGTCGATGTGCTGGCCTTGGGCATGCTCAGCGCCATTCGCCGCTGCCTTGATCTGGTGGGCCAGCAGCGCGGCAGGGTCATGCGTATGCAGGACGTCCCGAGGGAAGACACTGCCACTTACGACATGATCTGCGCGGCCGACACCGTGGGCGTGTTCCAGATCGAAAGCCGTGCGCAGATGAGCATGCTGCCGCGCCTCAAACCGCGCAAGTTTTACGACCTGGTGGTCGAGGTCGCCATCGTGCGCCCCGGCCCCATCCAGGGCGGCATGGTGCACCCTTACCTGAAGGCGCGCCAGGATCCGGACAACGTGAAGTACCCCAGCAAGGCGCTGGAAGAGGCACTGAGCCGCACCCTGGGCATCCCGATTTTTCAGGAACAGGTGATGCAGATCGCCATGCTGGCGGCTGATTTTTCACCGGGTGAGGCCGACGAGCTGCGCCGCTCCATGGCCGCGTGGAAACGCTCGGGCGGCGTGCACAAGTTTCACGACCGGCTGGTGCATCAGATGGTCAAAAACGGCTACGAGCCTGAGTTTGCCGAAAGCATCTTCAAGCAGATTCTGGGTTTTGGGGAATACGGTTTTCCTGAAAGTCATGCTGCCAGTTTTGCGCAACTGGCCTACATCAGCAGCTGGCTGAAGTGCCACGAGCCCGCGTGTTTTTTAACGGCCCTGCTCAACTCGCAACCCATGGGTTTTTACCCGCCCGCGCAACTGGTGTATGACGCCAAACGCCATGGCGTGGAAGTGCGCGCGGTAGATGTGATGGTGAGCGGGTGGGACTGCGTGCTGGAAGGTGGGGCGGTGCGTCTGGGGCTGTGCCTTGTTTCTGGCCTGAACCAACCTGCAGCAGGGCGCATCGTCGCCGCACGCACCGAAGCCCCCTTCACCAGCACTGAAGACCTGGCCCTGCGTGCCGCACTGAACCCGGACGAACTCAAGGTACTCGCCGCTGCCGACGCACTGACCGCACTCTCTGGTCATCGCCGTCAACAGGTGTGGGACGCTGCGGCCCTTCAAGCGGCGCCCCCCTTGCTCAAAAGTGTGCCCATCGACGAAGTGCCCCTGCTGCTGAATGCCGCCAGCGAAGGCGCAGAAGTGGTCTTTGACTACGCCTCAGTGGGCCTCACATTACGCCGCCACCCCCTGGCTGTATTGCGTGAGCAGCTATCAAAAATGAAGCTGCTCACCGCTGCCCAGATGCGTGACCTGTCGCACGGGCGGCTGGTTCGTGCGTGCGGCATCGTCACCGCCCGCCAGCAGCCGCCCACCGCCAAAGGCGTCGTCTTCATCACGCTGGAGGATGAAACCGGCACCGTGAACGTGATCGTGTGGAAGCGCCAGCGTGAAAAGCAGCGCGAACAGGTGCTGAAGTCACGCCTGCTGGCGGTGTACGGCGTATGGCAGCGCAATGCAGAGCAGGGCAACGCGCAGGAAACCGCCGGTCTTGCGCAAGCCAACACGGGGGAAGTGCGCCACTTGATTGCCCACCACCTGATCGACCTGACGCACTTGCTGGGTGAGCTGGCGACGCAGAGCCGGGAGTTTTATTGAGAGCGTAGGGTGCCTTGTACTTTGGCACCCGGCGCAATCGTGGGCTGTGCGGTATTGAGCGTCTCAATTGCAAACCCCGCCGCCGCCTTGTAGCGGCTCATGAAGGCTTCGCGTTCGGCTGTGGGCACGACCTGATCAATGTCGTCAAACACGCCACCGCAGCGCTCATCTACCATGCCCAGAAGGCCAAACGGGCCGGCGCTGCGGTTGCGCAGCACCAGCGCCGAAATGTCGGCACAGAGCTGCTGGTTGTAGGCTTGCAGTGCCTCCGGGGTGACGCCACGGGTGAGCATTTGCGCGCCCAGCACACGGGCGTCAATGATGGCCTGGCTGGCACCGTTGGAGCCTACCGGGTACATCACATGGGCAGCGTCGCCCATCAGCGCGACCCGGCCATCGACCCAGGTCGGCACCGGGTCTCGGTCAATCATCGGGTATTCAAACACCTCACTGGCGCCGCGCAGCATGGCTGGCACATCCAGCCAACCGTAGTTCCAGTCGGCAAAATGGCCAATAAATTCGTCGATGTGAACGCGGCGGTTCCAGTCGCCATCGCGCCAACCGCCCTTGTTGTCCACGGTGATTTCGGCAATCCAGTTGATCGTGGCCAGCCCCGTGGCCGGTTCAGTCGGCGAGATGGGGTAGAGCACCACCCGGTGCCGCGCGCCGCCCAAGCCGATGAAAGATGCATCCGTGCGCACCGGCACGCCAGGCGTGGTGCCACGCCACATGATGGCCCCACCCCATTGAATGGGGGGCTGCAGCGGATGCATCTGCGCACGCACGGCAGAGTGCAGACCGTCAGCCGCGATCAACAATATGCCGTCGGTTTCAAGATGCCGACCGTCACGGGTTTCAATCAACGCGGTGACGCCGTCGGCCTGCTGCCGGTAGCCGGTGATGCGGTGGCCCAGCTTGATGGCCTCAGAACCCAGGCGCTCACACACCGTGCGGTAGAGCAGCATTTGAAGCTGGCCCCGGTGCACCGAGTATTGCGGCCAGTGGTAGCCCGCCAGCAGACCACGCGGCTCGCTGTAGATGTCTCGGCCATTGCGGCCCACCAGTGCCCACTCTTTGGTTTGGATGCCAATGGCGTTGAGCGCGACGGCGTCCAGACCCAGGCCGTAAAGTTCGCGCACGGCATTGGGTTGCAGGTTGATGCCCACGCCCAGTGGCCGCAGGTCTTCCACGGCTTCATAGATCACGCAAGGCACGCCAATCTGATGCAGCGTGAGTGCCAGAGCCATGCCGCCGATGCCGCCACCGGCGATCAGGACTGGGTGTTTGATGTTGATTTTTCCCATGCGCGGCATTGTCTTC
>JANOAP010000698.1:0-3272 GCA_031411175.1 Rhodoferax sp.
CATCTCGGCATACAGGTCGGCCTTGCCTTCAAAGCCGATGCCCGGCAGGTCAGGCAGCGTGACGAAGCTGTTCTGGACCTTGACGCCGTCGGGGAAACCGCCGAACGGCTGGAAGAGGTCGGGGTAGCTCTCGTTGCCACCCAGCCCCAGTCCGGCCGCAATGTTGAGCGACATCTGGTGGCCACCGTGGGGGATGCATCGGCTGGCCGACCAGCCATGCTGCCTGAGCATGTCCAGCGTGCGCAGGTACTCCACCAGGCCGTAGCTCAATGCGCAGTCAAACTGCAGCCAGTCGCGGTCCGCGCGCATGCCACCATGGCGAATCAGGTTGCGGGCGTCCTGCATGGAGAACAGGTTTTCGCCCGTGGCCATGGGGTTCTTGTAGTAGTTGCGCAGGGCAGCTTGCAACTCATAGTCGAGCGGGTCACCGGGCTCCTCGTACCAGAACAGGTCGTACTGCGAAAGGGCCTTGGCGTACTGAATGGCGGTGTCCAGATCAAAGCGCCCATTCGCATCCACGCACAGCTTTTGACCATCTTGCAGCACTTCCATGATCGAGTCGATGCGGCGCAGGTCTTCATCCAGTGAAGCTCCGCCAATCTTCTTCTTCACGACGGTGTAGCCCCGGTCAATGTAGCTGCGCATTTCGTCCTTGAGCTTGCTGTGGTCCTGGCCTGGGTAGTAGTAGCCGCCTGCCGCATAGACAAAAACTTTGCGGTTTGGTTTGCCATCGCCATAACGATCCGACAACAACTGAAACAGCGGTTTGCCTTCGATTTTGGCGACGGCGTCCCAGATCGCCATGTCAATGGTGCCAATGGCAACAGAGCGCTCACCGTGACCACCGGGCTTCTCGTTGGTGAACATGGCGTTCCAGATCTTGTGCGGGTCCAGGTTCTTGCCCGTGCTGTCCATCAACGAGTCCGGGGTTGCTTCCATGATGCGCGGGATGAAGCGCTCGCGCATCAGCTTGCCCTGGCCGTAACGGCCATTGGAATTGAAGCCGTAGCCAACGACAGGCTTGCCATCACGAATCACATCGGTGATCACCGCAACCAGGCTCAGCGTCATCTTGCTGAAGTCGATATAGGCATTGCGGATGGGTGAACTGATGGGGATGGTCTTCTCACGGATTTCTATGATTTTCACGGTGGCTCCTTGTAGGTGTGGGGACAATAGATGCGAATGTCATCGCAGGAAGTGACTGCTGGCGGGCTCAAGTTATGGCGTCAGGTTTTCCTTTCGCCATGCAGACACAGTGCAGCCAAACTTGCGCCTGAACCAGAAGGCCAAAGCACTGGGTCCCGAAAAGCCCAGCAGCTCGGCCAGTTCAGCCATGGACCGGTCACTGTCACGAATCTGTCGCAGGGCAAATTCCGCGCGCACGGCCTGCATCAGCGAAGAGAAAGTTTCCCCGTCGGCCTGCAGATGGCGGTGCAGCGTGCGCCGGTCCATGGCCAGGTGCTGCGCCACCTGATCGGCCGTGCAACGGCCACCCGGCAGCAGCGCGGCCACAAGCTGTCGCGCAGCGCCTGTGGTGTTGGTGCGGCTGTTGGACAGCGCCTGCTCCAGAAACCGGCGCGCGTAAGGCGCCATGCCCGTATCGGCGGTTGGCAAGCGCACCGCCAGGTCACGCGCCGCGCATACGATGCCGTTGAAACTGCTGTTGAACTCCAGGTTGCTGCCAAACATGGCACGGTGACTGCTCATGTCGTGAGGCGGGCGGTGCGAGAAGCAGACACGCCGTGGCTTCCATTCCGTGCCGAGCAGCTCAGCCAGGATGCGGTACATCACGCCCACGGCCAGCTCCATGGACTGGCGGACCGACGCCGTACCGTCTATCAGGAACTCCTCGCGGATGATCACCACATCGCCATGGTCTTCAATGCGGGTCAACAGGGAGGCATTGAGCAGCCGCAGGTAGCGAGACAGGGTGTCCAGCGCGGTGCGCGCGGTCGGCTCTTCACGCAGCACGATGCTGATGGGCCCGAGGTTGGCCATGCGCCTGCCACGTGCAAGCTGCAAGCCAATGTCTTCCACGTCGGCAGCTTTGGCGCTGGATTCGAGCAGGTCGCGCACGGCGATCACGCTGATCGGCGTCTCGGGGTCATCCAGACAGCGCGGACTCAAGCCGGCCTTGCGCATCATGGCCTGCGGGTTAAGCCCCAACGAACGCGCCAGCTCCATATAGCCATTGAGGCTGGCGCTCCGGATCACAGGCACGGATGGTGGCATGGCGATGTCCCAATTCAGACAAAGAATGTCCCAAAATGTAAATCAAAAGTGAGTGGCTGTCGATACAGTCACCTCTCAGACCGGCACCCGGCATCACGCCCCGCCGCCAACAACCGACACACCAGGAGACACCCAATGACAAAGCCTCTTCAAACCCGCATGTTGCCGCGCCTGCTTTTGGCAGCTTTAGCCATCGCCAGCGCCCCAATCGCCATGGCCTGGACGGACAAGCCCGTCAAGATGATCGTGCCCGCACCGGCAGGCGGCACCATGGACGTGGTGGCCCGCATTCTGGCCGACCAGATATCGGCCGACATTGGTCAGCCCGTGGTTGTGGACAACAAGCCCGGTGCCGGTGGTGCCATCGCAGTGCAGGCCATGATGGCTGCGCCCGCCGATGGCCAGACCATCATGGTCACGGCCAGCAACATCCTGACCGAAATTCCGCACGTGATGAAGACCAACTTTGACCCGCTCAAGGATGTAAGGCCCGTGGCCACCGTGGCACGTGCCACGATGGTGCTGGTGGCAGGGCCGTCGGTTCAGGCCACAGACCTCAAAGGCTTGATCGCCTATGTCAAGGCCAATCCGGGCAAGCTGAGTTTTGCGTCGTACAGCGCGGGCACCAGCTCGCAGTATGCCGGCATGATCTTCAACCAGAAGGCCGGGCTGGACTTGCAGCACGTACCGTTTGCCGGCTCGCCACCCGCACTGACGCAAGTCATGGGCGGCCAGATTGCCGTGATGTTTGACGGCATCGTGACGTCTTTGCCGCAAATCAAGGGTGGAAAGCTCAAAGCCCTGGGTGTCGCCAGCAAGACCCGCTCGGCCCAGCTGCCCGACGTGCCAACACTGGCCGAACAGGGTTTCCCGGACATTGACTTCAGCAACTGGGTAGGCACGGCGGTGGCCTCAGGTGTGCCTTCAGCCATCGTGGACAAAATCAATGCCGCTACGCTCAAGGCCGCATCGGCACCCAAGATGCATGACCGCCTGGTAGCGGCCGGTTTTGAGCCCAACACCAGCCTGACATCGGC